>NZ_ASSB01000208.1:0-46785 GCF_000520755.1 Paenibacillus sp. 1-18 | reverse complement strand
AACGGATACGGATGAAGAAACCTTGAAATGGAAAAAGAAGTTTGAGGATTGGGCAGTAGTAAATACGTATGTAAATAAGCTTCTTTCAGGCGAAAGGAACGTGCTTCCCGATTATGTAACTTATATTTCTTCAAGAAAAGATGAGGTTCTTCCCGCGCTTGATAACATCCTTGAGGCGGCTAATCGATATCATTTTGATGTAGATCATATATTAAACCAATTCGAAGTGGACATTTCATCTTATCTGGAGCAACAAAAAGTTGAAAGCTTTTATACTCAACGATTCATAACAGAACGCTTTATACATTTTTCAAAGGAATTATCCGCCTATTATTTGACCAAGGAAAGATTTACTGATGGCTTTATATTTTTATTAAGTTGTTTAGAAAAATCTACATTAATCAATAATAAATCGTATATAATTAAATGTATGAGTCTGTTTGAGTCTTATCATGAGTATGCATCATCTGAGACAAAGGCAGCGTACAAAAATATGATTAATGAGGTGAATAAAGATGAAGTGTAAAATCCTTTTAACCTTTTTAGTAACCAGCTTTATGTTAGTAGCGATAGTAACTGTTCCCATACAACCTCAAGATAAAGGGTCCAGCTATCAACCGACATACCACGGCGAAGCGTAAGCTATTAAAGATTGTCCTAAGAATCAATATCACAGTAGAACCTAGAAAATACAATCTTTACAAGAGGTTAGATGGGATTATCCGTCTAGCCTTTTTTTATGTTAGGGAATGAATAAGGACGGTAAAGAAGCGAGGAATTGCAATTATTTATTTAGGATTACGTCTGAAATTTGTAGAAAAAACAGCGGTACCGTTAATGACAAAATTTAGCCATTCGTACCGCTGCGTATTAGGATCTAAAGTGAGGTTACATTTTGGATCAGTTATCTACCATAACTAAATAAAAAGCCTTGGCTAATTGGTTTTCTCATATGACCGTCCGTTCCAACTGTATAGCCGAAAACACCAAGCGAAACCCCACCGGATTCTGTTTGTGGAGTATCAACTACAGCAGTTCCAGTGATTTGTACCTTTTGAGTAGGGAAATTACCAGTTGTAGAAATGGTTCTAGCATGTGTATCTACTAAAGTCCAAGATCCATCACTAACTGGTGCCCAATATGTTTCCAAAACATTCGAAATCTCACCAAATGAACCACTACTATATACTGACATTACCGAATACAATCTAGCAGTTACAAATCCATCCTTATAATCTTGATATACAGTACGTGTTTCGTAGCCGTTTGTAGTAATATCCTGTGGTTTAATCGTTTTACTTTCTTTCAACTCGCCCGCAGTGTAAACCACATTACCTGACTCTTTTTCAACTACGTTTATTTCAACTTCTTTTGCATTTTCGCTTCTTTGAATGTCATATTTATCAGAACTGTAGGGTAGATCAACATAAAGAGTATTGAGCTGAACATGCTGTGTAGGTGCCTCGCTTGCCTTCGCTTGTTCTCCTAGTATTCCAGAGAAACATGCTAAAAAAACAACAAAACTCATTAGAACTGCGGGTAATGCTTTTTTGGATTTAAACATTTTTTCAATTACCTCCAGAAATTAGAATTTTCTAACCTCCTCATTATAGTACTATCTGAAATAATTGTAAACAACTAATAGAAATGATATGTTATTGTAAACAATTGACTGGAGGTGTGTTGGATGGATATAGGTGAATTAGTGCAGTATTTAAATCGGATGAGTTCTAGCTTAAGTGAAATAGGGGATAAAACGAGTTCAGGTTTACAGGACATTGAAATTAGATTGAGCGACTTAGATGGTACTCTTACTATGACCAATGTTTTACTCATCATTCTAATTATTGTTGTTGCCCTAAATACATTTCTAAAATGGAAAAACTCAAAGAATTAGTCATCAGCTCATTAAATATGTTCATTCATGAATGCCCCTATAGATGCCAGAAAGCTGCGGCGATCTGGTTAGGGGTATATTCTTATGGATTGAGTATAGGAGCTACTAGTACATGGAAAAGACTGCGAGCCTAAAATACAATTCAGTATTTCCAAGAAATTAACATAAGCAAGCAACATCTACATAATTGTAATGCCCATAGAGGGACGAGGTTTAAAGCTAATAGTGACACGTTGATCCATGTAACTTATAACTAGGGGGATAATACTTTTGACATAGTAACCTGTCTATTTCAGTTCAAATGTCACATAATATTAAAAGGAAATATCAGGATAATAGATGGATGTCCCTAAACATCTTCTTCTGATAAGATTATTTCCATCAAAATTAAAGTGGGCGTGGTAGAATGGGGAGAATTTTAGTTCCACCTGACAAGCTGATGCAAGTGGCTGAACAGTTCTTGCACGGTAAACACGAAATGGAACGTATGCTGAATTTTTTGAGCGGGCGAATTGATTTTGTGCAACAAGGCTGGTCGGGGGCCACCCGAGAGAGATTTTTTCAGGAATTTCAGGTTTCTCGACAATCCATGAGTGTGACGATTGAACGACTATCGACAGTAGCACAGGAACTTATTTTTATCTCAAAAAACTTTACACAGGTGGATGGGGAAAAAGTGGTACTGGATGTGCCGGGAAATGGTGTACCAACGGAAGCCGAAATAGCAGCAACACAATGGTGGGGGAAAGTAGAAAATGAAATTGATTACGCTTCAGAAGTTGGAAAAGAATTTGTGTTGGGTGCATCAGCGGCTTTTACCGAGGATGTTACTCTTGGTATACTCCATAAAAATTATGACTTCGATCATCCGTTTGCTAATACATTAGGAGGGCTCGCAGGGCATACATTTGCTTCTGTTCTAGGCATACTTGGGACGGTAGTAGGTGGGGCTGGAGAAGCAGGGTCTTTTGCTTTGGATCTGACAGGAATCGGTGCTATTGTAGGAGTCCCCGCAGGTGTACTCTCAGCAGGAATGATGGCAGCAGGTAGCAATTTAGCTTTTAAGGGAATTAGCGGAGGCTTCGAACAGACAAAAGATATGTATCGGTTGATGAATGAAAAAGATGCAAAAGCTGCTGAAACATCTAAACCATCTGGTGTGAAAACTGAAAAGAATACACATTCCGAAGGGAAAGAGCAAACTACTGGTAAAAAATTTTCTGAAATGGATTCGGAAGAACAATTAAAAATAGCCAAAGATTATGCCCAGAAATCACCTATCGAGATTCCAGAAAATGCAACTATGAAGCCGAAATCTATGAAAGACGGCTATGAGCAAATAACATATAATTGGAGAGATGATACTTACAAATACGAAGTTAGGTGGCATACGAGGACTTCGGGGGCCCCAGAAGATCAGGGGAACACTTGGGTTATACAAAGAACTGTACCTGGTACTGGTGGACAAAAGCCTAAATCATTCTTTAAAATTGGAGAAAATGAATGGGTCGAAGGCTATAAATGGTATGATGCAATAGCAGCAAGGAAGCAAGGAACAGCCACATCTGAGCAAGTAAGGATTTTGGATCAGGGACATTGGAAGGAGTAAGAGTATGAAGACAGATAAAGTAAATGATACCTACTATGCTGGATTTGAAGGAGAACCAGAAATAAGATTGATTTATAAAGATTCAGATGAAAGCTACATATTGAAGATATGGAATGGATACTTTGACACATTATTGGATTGCTTGGTTCAAATAGAGTCTGCACAAAGTAATATACTAAGTGAATATTATGCTCACGAAGGTTGGTATGAGGAAAGTCCATGGGAAGTGAAAAATATTAGAGAGACCCTACAATTGTTTACTTCATTTGATATTAACAATTTGACCGAGGAAGAAGCGAAAAGTTTGACAAATATATTACCTGTAATTCCTGATCTTAAAAACGATATAATTAAATTGTTAGAGAGAGCGGTAAATGGAAACGGCAACGTGTACATTGAATATGATTAATAGTTCATTAAGCTTGCTCCTTTAACAATAAAAAGGAGTGAGCTTTTTTATTGCTATCCAATCTCAATAAAGGGGGATGGTATTTGCATGCACCTTCCTTGAAACGAAGGTGCGCCAAATTTAACTCACCATGCTCTAAACCGTGACAACTGTTGTACTTGGGTAGGCTAAAAAAGTCTATACATAATGCATATACTTTCAAGGATGTAGCTGAGGTCTATTGGTGGAAACGGATGAAGTAGGATCAATCTACCGACAAAATAGCGACTCGAATTTTTCGCTTCCTTTATATATGTGTATTTCAGTGACTACAAATATACATGGTTGAAAAATAAATAAAAGGAAGGGGTTGACTTTGGTGGAACATATGCTATACTGAAATGGTGACAGAGAAAAAACAATAAAATGAAAGGAAAAACAAAGTGGTTTTGTTAAATGCTAGTTGAAGAATTACAGACTATACATAACTCGTTAGACGTTTCAAAAGCAGAAGTGAGCAACTAAATTAAAAGTAACACCCAGTAAGTAATTTGAGTAAATAAAATACAATGTGAAAACGGAGGGAGTGTTACGGAGACACAACTTCCTAGATTGAAGTCTGTCTCTTGAATTTATTCGATCTTTGACAATCCAAATTATAGTACTTGCATAGGTGAGGTTATCTTTCGTTTAAGGTAATTTTATCGTTGTCGACATTCACGCTCGGTTGCGTGAGTATTATTCAATTTGCTCGAAATTATAACAGGACTATAAGTCTGTTTAGGCGAATGAAATTGATTTTATGATGTGGAGCATTTTGTCTAATCAAGATTTAAAGGTTATTTGTTGTATGCTTTTTTCGAGAAATAGATAAGAGTAACGGGAGCAGTCTATATTTCTATAGGTGCGATGTCATTAGTTTGTGTAAATTGTACGTTTATCTTTATTTAAAGATATTTACGCAATAAGCAGAAAGGAGAAATTTTGACACAATCAACAAGGAAAAGACTGACTGTTTCAGATGTACTAACTGAACATATCCACAAGTGGCAACGTGGAGATATTATTACAATTGAAGCTGGTACAGGTGTTGGTAAAAGTCACTTTATAAAGAATGAACTCTATCCCATAGCGAAAAAAGAGAGATCTAGGATTCTCTTTTTCCTCAATCGGACTAGGCTTAATGAACAGTTTCAGGAGGAAATTAAAAGGGATGGGAAGTCGGATGTAATTACAATTATCTTGTATCAAAAGTATGAATGGGAGCTACAAAAAAATAGTGCGATTGTCAAAGCAGACTATAAGTACATAGTGTGTGACGAGTTTCATTACTTTCTAACTGAGTCAAGATACAATAAAAACACAGAAGATTCATTCTATGCGATGATCAATGAGAAAAGTAAGATAAGAATATGTATGTCTGCAACTGCTGATGCAATGATTGCATTCTTAAAGTATAAAAATATAAAACACGAAAGTTATTCTATTCCTCATGATTACAGTCACATCAAGGAATTGATTTTCTATCAGAATGACAAAGTGTTGGAAAAGTTTCTACGTCAAATACCCAAGAATCACAAAGCGATCTGTTTCACTAAAAGTTCAGCTAAGGCGTTCAAACTACATGATACATTTAAAAACTCTATGTTTGTCTGTTCTCCTTCTGGAAGCGCTCCAGAGAAAAAGCACATGGACAAAGAAAAGGTTAGTAAGATGCTGATTGATGAAAAGTTTGACGAACAGTTTGTATTCAGCACATCTACCCTAGACAATGGCATCAATCTAAAGGATAAACTAATCAAGTATGTGATTGTCGATATTATGGATATAGACGTTCTGATTCAGTGCTTAGGTAGGAAGAGGATCATCGACCAATCAGATAAAGTCACGATTATTATTAAAAATATTTCGAATAAAATGTTGAACAAACTAATTAGAGACTGTGATAAACAGATTAAACCTGCTTTATACCTACAAGAACATGGAACATCAAGTTATGTGGAAAAGTACAGGAAGCAGTCTAATCTAATTGTATATGATCGTCCAGTAAATAATGAAGTTGGATATGATAAAGCCATCAATGATTTAATGTTCTTCAAAGAAATCTATGACAAGCAGTTTTTTGAACAAGTGGTCAGTGAAGAAGACGGTTATATGACTTACATAAAATCGAAGCTCCAACAAGATACATATACAATATTGGATGATACATATGAAAAGGCTGATATTACTGACTACTTAGATACAATTGTAGGTAAACGTTTATACAAGGAAGAACAAGCAGAGTTAATTAAAAAATTGAATTTACGCGATGGAAGAGATAGGAGATTAAAGAGCTACAGGACAATTAATGAATATTTTAATGAAGATAATATGCCTTACAACATTAGAGGTAAAAATAGAGATCAAAGAAGAGTTTTAGAAAATGGGGATATCAATCCAAACTACAATAAAACTTTTTGGCTACTAGCAAAACATCAATGTTTATAAGTGTTTTTAACTTTCTTTGCAGCATTTTTGTGGAAAAACCCTATAGTATACAATTACGCTAATTTAAAAAAGGCAGTATTTATAAGTGTTTTTAATCATCTTTGCAACATTTTTGTGGAAAGTGCTTACAAACGAAGAAACTTTCTGATACATATAAAGGTAAGTTTCACAAATTAGGAGCATAGGGGTGAATTGCCGAAGGCAAGAGGGGAAACGGTGACAAGCAATACTACTATGTAGCGTAGCGGAATAGTTTTATTGCCACTGAGTTTCCCTTGCACTTAAAGCTTTTAAAGATCAAGGCCAAAAGACTCTCCGCAAGCGCTGCGCTATTGCTACGTCATCCAGTCACAAGTGACTGTCTGTAATTTGGATTCTTTTTATTGTTTACAGTTACATAAGCAGCAAAAAGATGTGGAAGCTGATTTTGATTCCTTGGCTTTGTTGTACATAAATTATAGGGATTATAGCGCTAAAATTAATTTGGGGGCTCATCTTTACGTTTTCCATGTAGCCGCATAGACTTACCATAGAGGCGGTTTGTAGATTAGATGTAATGAAGTAGCAGAATTAATACCAATACATATACAAGGGAGAGTACTATTTATGACTACCATAAAAATTAACCACGAAAAAGAAGCACAACAAATTAGCAATTCGATTTTTATCTATGACAAGACAACTACTAATTCTTTCATAAAAGCCGCAGGGATGGAATACCAAGAATATCCGTGTGTTGCTGTACAGGGTGTAACTGATAATCCACAGTTTATTGAAGATATTCACGTATGGTATGAAGATAGAAAAGGAAATATTCATGATGCATTTGAATATCCCTTTGGAAATATCGAGAACGATCCTTATACATATAACCATTTTCGATACACTTTTGATGAGTATGATAAGGTAGCAAATGAAATTACCATTGATATCCGCTTTGTTGGTGGTGAGAAGTTTTCCTTTGTTAAAAAGCTTAGCGATTATACATTTTTCAATAAACAACTCCAAAGAATGTTCTATAAGGTTGATAGTGAGTCAAGTAAGCAGCCTGAACAAATTGAGCAAGAAAATGAAGAAGGTGAAAGAATTGCTTTTCGATGGGATAACGGTGTGACAATCAGTGTCCAAATAAAAGAGCATGATTGTTTGAATAATGCAATTTCTGGTGCATTAAAGAAGCTGGATGAAGTTGGCGTAACCACAGGGAAAAGCCTGGGATACGTGGACTGGATCAATGGTAAGTAAAGCCACTTAGTAAATTGATACTATAGGATTTAAAAGGGGTGATGCGCTTGATTGGTTAGCATGTTTGGATACAGCATTCTATAGTATCCTTTTACATATTCTTTTCTTATATAAAGTTGACTGAAATAGTAGCCGACTTCTTCAACCCGTTTTATATTCTTTAATGAGGTGGTTATTATGGAAGGTAAAAAATTTGTTCTTATACTTTTACTTTTTTGCTTGTCCGGTATTATAGGACTAATCGCTTTAATGTATGGATTCCTCTGGTTAGTTTTCAACGGATAGTTTATAAAATCAACATTTTACAATCAGGTGTTGTATTTAAAGAGTGACCAGCAGAATTAGCATAACATAGAATGGCTTCACACAGGCGTAAATGTTGTTCTAGGGCGTATATGGTTTCGATTAGCACAAGAGGGAAGGACTATAAATTTGGAAGCTAAGAAGACAAGCTAGAGTCTATACATAAGAAGTTGAGAAATAGCACGGCAAGATTTATGAAGCAGTTAAACAAGGAATGGAATAGGACAAATTAAAACATACATAGGAGTATTTTGAGGTGAGCGTGATGACTAAAACGATGGAAAGTGGAAGAGTTATGATTGGTGTGACGGATATTATGCGTAAGATGGGAATCGGGCGAGATAAGGCATATGAGTTAATTAAATCCAAGCAGTTTTACACCATAAAATTAGGAACCAGATATCTGGTGCATGAAGATGTGTTTGAAGACTGGATGAAAGGTCGGTTATAGCTGATTACAAGTAGGTTAAGGGAGGCTTTCATGTGGTATGATTACTTTTAGTCACATGCTTGACCTCCTTTCTTATTGTCACAAGAAGGGAGTTTTAAATGGCAGAACCTTTTGTTAATGAGAAGACAAAAAAATGGGATTTTGTTTTTGGTTATTACGATGAGACTGGGAAGAGGCGGCAAATCCGCAGAAAAGGCTTTAAGACAAAACGTGAAGCAAATGATAAGATGATTGAGCTTCAGAATGATGTGAAGAATAAAGAATATATCAGGAAAGATAACACTACACTCAATGAGTTTATGGATTACTGGCTGGATAACATCCGGGTTCATGAATGTGGCGAAACAACGCTTTACAATAACAAGTTGTATTTCAAAAATCATATTAAGCCTAAATTCGGAAAAATAAAGTTGCAAAATTTTGATTTATTGAAATGTCAAAATTTCGTGAATGAGTTGCACAAGAAGAATTTTGCGAGGAATACAATAGATCGCATTACAACGATGGTCAAAAAAGTATTTGATAAGGCGATTGAATATGGCTTCATCAAAGAAAATCCCATGCGAAAAGTGACACTTCCCAAGCGAATAAAAAAAGAAATGTCTATTTGGACGCTGGAACAAGTGAATCATTTTCTCCAATGTACCAAAGAAGATCGTTATCATTGTGTTTATGGACTCGCTTTATTAGCAGGAATGAGACAAGGGGAGATTTTAGGGTTAAGATGGAAGGATATTGATTTTGAATCAAAGACAATTACCATCAGACAAACGCTTGCTCATTATGGAACTCGGATCAAATCTGGAGCTAAAACTACCGCCGGGGAACGTAAAATATCTATACCTAATCAACTGATTGCGATTCTTGAAGAACAGCGTAGGCTACATGAAGCTTACAAAGTAAAGTGGAAAAGAGAGTTTGGAGACGGTTTTATCGATATGGATATTGTTATTTTCAATTTAAAAAATGGTAAAACGGTGTTCCCTGCTAATTTGTCCAAGGCTTATAAAAGAGATGTTTTAAGTGCCAAGCTCCCACATATTCGCTTTCATGATATGAGGCACACCCATGCGACGATGCTGTTGGAAAAGAAAATGAATGTCAAAGTGATTTCAGAGAGATTAGGTCACAGTAAAATATCTGTCACGCTGGATACGTACAGTCATGTACTTCCTAGTATGCAACAAGAGGTAGCTGAGGAGCTTGAGCAGATGATTTTGTTGTGATTCTTGTGACCTTTTTGTGACCTCAAATGGGTTGTTGCGTAAAAACTGTTGATATAAAAGGCTTTTTTGATGGTTCATATCATGTGTGGTGCACTGGATGTCGGATTGCTCAATGAGCGGCTGGGAGATCGGAAAATTCTCGCCGCACGAGCTGTGGGGGTAAAGACACTGAAGGAATTGCTGGAAGCGCCGATGGAATCGGTGACGACGGAAGCCGAGCAGCTGGGGATTAAGCCAGGTATGCCAGGATACGAAGCACTTTTGAAACTAGTCTAAATAAAGTTTATACACCATGCCGCATACAAAAGTAGAGGAGCAAAAAACGAAAAACCGGGGCTCCTTGGCTCCGGTTTGTTCTATGAGAAATCACTTTATCAATAAAACAATTCAGTCCTCATACGGGCAGATTGATCTGCAAGAACAGATCAATCTGCAAACAAGGCGGTTAGACTGTCGCTAAAGGGAGCCTGGACAATCCCTTTTTCGGTAATGATGGCGGTAATATACTCATGAGGGGTAATATCGAAAGCCGGGTTGTAGACTTTGATGCCCTGCGGGGCCGTCCTTTTGCCAAAGCTTTCGGTAATCTCCTCCGCAGAACGTTCTTCAATGGGAATATCTGCGCCTGTTGCAGTCTGCAAATCAATTGTAGATAGCGGCGAGGCTACATAAAAAGGAATGCCATGCGCCTTTGCCAGCACAGCCAGGCTATAGGTGCCGATTTTGTTGGCCACATCGCCGTTAGCGGCTACTCGGTCTGTGCCCACAATGACGGCCTGTACCCATCCTTTGGACATTACCATGCCCGCCATATTATCACAGAGCAGAGTTACGTCAATACCTGCCTGCTGAAGCTCGAAAGCGGTCAGGCGCGCACCTTGCAACACGGGGCGGGTTTCGTCGGCAAATACTTTCAGATGGATGCCATTCTCCTGTGCAAGGTACATAGGCGCGAGTGCTGTTCCGTATTTCGCTGTCGCCAATCCGCCTGCATTACAGTGAGTGAGGACGCCCATTCCGTCCTCAAACAAAGGTAAAGCATGGACGCCGATCTGGCGGCATACTTCCTCATCCTCTGCCTGAATGGCTACGGCTTCATGCTCCAGCCCGGCATTCCAGTCCTCGACCTGACCATCGCCAGCTTCAGCGATGAGTTCCCCGGCCCGCTTTTTCATGCGGTCCAATGCCCAGAACAGATTGACAGCCGTGGGTCGCGACGTAGCCAAATGTCCGCAGACACCGTGTACATGCTCCAGCCACCCAGCCGCGTCTGTGCCGTCATATGCGGAGGCACCCAGTACAACGCCGTAGGCAGCAGCCATGCCGATGGCAGGCGCACCGCGTACCTTCATAGCATGTATGCCATCCCATACTTCCTCAGCTGTGAACAAATCCAGCATGACAATCGTCTCGGGCAACAGACGTTGATCCAGCATGGATAAGCGGTCGCCTTTCCATACTAGCGAGGACAAAGCCTGACCAAACACTGCGGCTTTTGCAGAGGTTACTGAGGTAGATTCCTTTTTTTTACTCATATCCACTATGCTCCTTTATTTGGGGCAGCCGTTGCTGTCCGAACAATGTCTCCCAGTTCCTGAATCGAATGCAGCTCGCGATTGCGGAGAACTAGGGCTTTACCGATAGATAACGCTAGACGTTCAGCGGCTTCCTTAAGGGCAGGATCGGCAATTGTATCAATATCCGCTACATGCGACAGGCTGATGATACGGCGAATCACTTTGCAGCCTGCAAAGCCAGCCGTATCTTGCAGCACTTTCTGGAGGTACAAATCCTGATAGCCGGTCGTACGTGCCATAGGGTCGGTGACATGCTCGTCCCATAGCTTGCGGAATCTGCTTTCAAATTGCTCCCATACCTGAATCGCTGTCTGCAAAAGCCAGTCACGGCGTTCCTGTACAGCCTTCTCGCCAGAAATCCAGCCGGGCTGGGCTGCGTAGTTTAATAGCAGGTTGGCAATGACCGCTCCGATATCAAAGCCCATCGGTCCGTAGTAGGCAAATTCGGGATCAATGACTTTTGTAGATTCTGTTGTGACAAAAATACTACCTGTGTGAAGATCGCCGTGCAACAGCGCTTCAGTCCGTGTCAGAAACTTTTCCCGCAGCAAAGCCACTTCCAGGTGAAGGGCCTGATCTGTCCGGAGTGCCTCCGCTTCGTCTTCAATGTACTCCCCGTAGTTGTTATTATCCGAGAATCGATAGGGTTCATCCAGAATAAGATCCTCCGTTATTTTGCAAAGATCCGGGTTAATAAAGCGTTTAACCAGGTCTTTTTTAGCCTGCTGATTCATACCCAAATCGGAAGTGAAAAAGAGCGTGCGTGCCAGAAATTCTCCGATATGATCGGCAAAATGCGGATAGGTATTTCCTTCTATTAATCCTTTGCGCATGATTGTGTATGAGCTAAGATCCTCCATCACGGTCAGCGCAAGCGCGTCGTCATAGCCTAGTATGGCAGGAACCAATTCAGGGCAAATTTGGTGCTCCTGTTGAAGTGCCTCGCGTTCAATGCGAGCACGATCCAGCGACAGCGGCCAGGATTCACCTACAATTTTCACATAGGGAAGTGCCTGCTTGGCAATGATACTCTTGTCAGATTCAGAATCTGTAATATGAAAAACCAGATTCAGGTTACCATCACCGATTTCTCGGCATTCCAGACGGGCTTCCTGACTAAAAAATCCGTGGATGTTCTTCACGAATTCGATTGCTTCTTCTGTCGTTAAAGGATGATATTGGGACAACGAAGTCACCTCCATAAATTGTGCACGGTAAAATAAGAAAAAATATACAATATTAAACCAAGTATTTTGATAGGATAGAGAAAGTATAACGAAAATCGGTGAAGTTTTGTACATTTTTTTTCTTTTGTTTCATCGCGATATAGGAAGGGTAATGAATAAACAGATGTCCGGCAGGTGATCATGGCATATGATCGTTACGATGCCCGCTGGTGTCTCTCCGTCAGCATGGCGGTGGACAAAGATCGTTTATGAATGTCAATTTAATAAAAAAGGAAGGGATTTATGATGGCTAAAACAACAAGTAACTCGAAAAATACGCAAACTAATTCGGTGGAGGAACTTTTAAACCGTCAAGTCGCTAACCTGAATGTGTTATATGTGAAAATTCATAACTACCACTGGTATGTAAAAGGCTCCAGTTTTTATACTCTCCATGTTAAATTTGAAGAGCTTTACAATGAAATTACATTGAAAATGGACGAGATCGCCGAGCGTCTGCTCGCATTGAAGGGTTCTCCTTCCGCAACGTTAAAGGAATATCTGGAGCTGTCCTCGATTCACGAGGCAACCGGCAGTGAAGATGCTCCGAAAATGGTACAAACGCTGATCGAGGATTTTGCAACTGTATGCGAAGAGTTTCAGGAAGGTATTGAGCTTGCAGAAAGCAACTCCGATCAACCTACCGCAGATTTGCTGATCGGCTATAAAGCGGATCTGGAGAAACATATGTGGATGCTGCGTTCCTATCTGGGGTAAATCAGAAGGAATTTCGGCTAAATGTCAATTCGGACAGTTTAATAGCACCCCATACAGATGGGCTGCTTTGTAATAAACCCTTTACATTTAAAAACGCTACTGACGTCATGATGTCAGTAGCGTTTTTATGGCTAAAAAAGAAATCCTACACCTTCAAGTTGAGCAAAAATATAAGTGTATAATGAATCTGGAGGATGTATTTGGCTATTTGTGTGCAGGATAGAATGAACATTTTATGAAGAAAGGCGAATAACGTGCGTCTGTTGGTTGCACCCTTAAAGCTATTTATTATAAAATAGCTTGAGAATCATTGAGAATCAGTTTAGAATGATTATAAATAAATTTTTAACTATTGTTCTGCTTGAAATCAGGGGGCTCCCCTGTTTAGATATACTTTCTGATTTCGACACCACACTACAAATTTTGGAGGGTATTCCGAATATGGCTACAAACTTTAAGATTGAAGGTCTCAAAGCGACCATTGAAGGCAAGGAAATTTTGAAAGGTATTAACCTCGAAATGAAAGGTGGAGAAATCCACGCGATCATGGGTCCTAACGGTACAGGTAAAAGTACACTGGCTTCTGCTTTGATGGGTCATCCTAAATATGAAGTCACAGAGGGCAACGTAACTTTGGATGGAGAAGACGTGCTGGACATGGAAGTGGATGAGCGCGCACGCGCGGGATTGTTCCTGGCGATGCAGTATCCGAGCGAAATTGCAGGGGTAACGAATTCCGACTTTTTACGCAGTGCCATTAATGCACGCCGTGAAGAAGGACAAGAAATCTCTCTGATCAAGTTTATCCGTCAAATGGAAAGCAAAATGAAGGAGCTTGAAATGAATCCTGAGTTTGCTCACCGTTATCTGAACGAAGGCTTTTCCGGTGGTGAGAAAAAACGGAATGAAATTCTGCAAATGATGATGATTGATCCGAAAATTGTCATTCTTGACGAAATCGACTCCGGTCTTGATATTGATGCTTTGAGAATCGTGGCTAACGGTGTGAACGCTATGCGTTCTGAGGACCGTGGTTTTCTCGTGATTACCCACTACCAACGTCTGTTGAACTATATTAAGCCTGATTATGTGCACGTTATGATGCAAGGACGTATCGTTAAATCCGGTGGTCCTGAGCTGGCTGAACGTCTGGAAGCAGATGGCTACGATTGGATCAAGGAAGAGCTGGGCATCGTTGACGAAACTGTAGGACAAGAGGCGTAAGCCGGAAGCGAGGAGGAAAACTGATGAGTACACAAACAATCCTTCCGGTAGATTCCGAGCAACTGCGTGTTCTGTCTGAACGTAATGGCGAGCCGTCTTGGCTGACCGAAGACAGACAAAAAGCACTTGAGCTTGCAGGCAAACTGGAGCTTCCGGTATTTGAAAAAACCAAAATCGAACGTTGGAATTTGAACGATTACGGACAACATAAAAACAGTGAGGCGATTGCATCGCTGGGGAAGGTTCCCTCAGCTATTGCTGATCTGGTAAAAGAACAGCAGGAGGGCGGTCTGATCATTCAGCGCAACTCCGGCGCGATATACGTAAAGCTGAACGAGGAACTGGCAGCACAAGGTGTCATTTTCACGGATTTACAAACAGCGGTTAAGGAACATGGTGATTTGGTTAAAACGCACCTCAACACAGTTGTTAAGGCTGAGGAAAATTCATTGTCTGCATTGCATGCAGCACTCTGGAACGGTGGAGTATTTGCTTATGTGCCTAAAAACGTAGAGCTGAACGTTCCGCTTCAGGCTGTTTTCCTGACGGATGATGCGACAGCGACGTTCGCGCCGCATGTACTGCTCATTGCCGAAACCCATAGCTCTGTAACCTATGTAGACAACTATGTATCTGCAGATTTGACGGCACCTGTTATTCATAACGGTGCAGTAGAAGTGGTTGCGAATGCAGGAGCCAAAGTTCGTTATGCAACGGTTCACCAGCTAGGGGAACAAGTAACAGATATTTCTATTCGTCGTGCTACATTGGGCAACGATGCCGCTATCGAATGGATTGTGGGCGAAATGAACAACGGCAACACAGCGAGCAATACCATGTCTGTGCTCAAAGGCAATGGCTCCAACTCGGATGCCAAGGTCATTGCTGTAGGTTCTGGCTCACAAAAGCTGAACTATACGACACAAGCGCAGCATTTTGGCAAAAATTCTGCGAGCCAGATGATTACACGCGCAGTTATGCGTGAAGAAGCGTCTTCCATTATTAACGGAATTACAAAAATCGAAAAAGGTGCTACTAAAGCAGACGGCCAGCAAACAGAACGTGTTCTGATGCTTAGTCCGAAAGCGCGTGGCGACGCTAACCCAATCCTGTTGATTGATGAGGATGATGTAACAGCAGGTCACGCAGCATCGGTCGGTCAGGTTAACCGCGAACAAGTATATTACTTGATGTCCCGCGGGATTAGTCGTGCAGAAGCCGAACGTCTGATTATTTATGGCTTCCTCGCGCCAGTCGTATCTGAAATTCCGCTCGAAGGCCTTCAACAGCAGCTGCAAAGCCTTGTTGAAAGGAAGTTGGGCCAATGAATACTGCATTGATTCGTGAACAATTCCCGATTTTACATCAGGAGATTAACGGTCATCCGCTGGTTTATTTGGATAATGCGGCCACTTCGCAAAAGCCGTTGGCGGTCATCGAGGCGATCAAGCACTACTACGAATATGACAATTCAAATGTTCACCGCGGTGTGCATACGCTGGGCAGCCGTGCTACGGATGCTTATGAAGGTGCACGTGAGAAGGTAGCCCGTTTTCTGAATGCGAAGCGCAGCCAGGAAATTATTTTCACAAGAGGAACAACAACAGCGCTGAATCTGGTGGCTTCTTCCTATGGCAGGGCCAACTGCCAAACGGGTGATGAAATTGTTATCACTACGATGGAGCATCACAGTAATCTGATTCCATGGCAGCAGGTAGCCAAAGCCACAGGTGCGACTTTAAAATATATTCCGCTTCAAGAGGATGGCAGTGTTGATCTTGCTGACGTGGAAAATACCATTACAGAAAACACCAAAATTGTAGCCATTGCGCATGTCTCCAATGTGCTTGGCGTTGTGAATCCTGTCAAAGAGATTGCTGCTATTGCTCATCGCAAAGGCGCAATTATCGTCGTCGATGGTGCACAAAGCGTGCCGCATATGAAAGTAGACGTGCAGGACATAGATGCTGACTTCTATGCTTTCTCGGGTCATAAAATGTGTGCTCCTACAGGGATTGGAGCGTTGTACGGCAAGAAGGCACTGTTGGAAAACATGGAGCCGATTGAGTTCGGCGGGGAAATGATCGACGATGTGGGATTGTATGAATCCACATGGAAGGAGCTGCCTTGGAAATTCGAAGGTGGAACCCCGATTATCGCTGGAGCTGTCGGCTTGGGAGCGGCTATTGATTTTCTAGAAAGCATCGGTCTGGATGCAATCGCACAACATGAAAAACGTCTGGTCAACTATGCTCTCGGGCGGCTTCGTGAAGTGGAGGGTCTGAAGATTTATGGCCCGGCAGATCGTCATGTGGGACTCGTAACGTTCAATTTGGATGATGTGCATCCGCATGATGTAGCTACCGTACTGGATAGCAAAGGGGTGGCAGTACGTGCAGGCCATCATTGCTGCCAGCCATTGATGCGCTGGTTGAAAGCCAGTGCAACCGCACGAGCCAGTTTTTACCTTTATAACACGGAAGCAGATGTCGACGCTTTGGTCAGCGCCTTAATCCAAACAAAGGAGTATTTTGGCGATGCAACTTGATGACTTGTACCGACGCGTGATTATGGATCATTATAAAAATCCGCGGAATCGCGGTCGTTTTGAGGATGATGTGGTCACGGTGGATTTGAACAATCCTACGTGCGGTGACCGGATTTCTCTTCAGCTTAAAACGAAAGACGGCATGGTTGAAGATGCTCGTTTTACAGGCGAAGGCTGCTCGATTAGTATGTCCTCTGCTTCGATGATGACGGAAGCGGTCAAAGGAAAAACGATTGATCAGGCACTGGATATGGCGAGTCGTTTCTCTTCTCTGATGAAGGGGGAAGCCGTAGAATTCGACGATTATGAAGAACTGGAAGCTTTGTCCGGCGTTAATAAGTTCCCGGCTCGCATTAAATGTGCAACCCTGGCTTGGAATGCGCTGCGCAAAGGAATTGATGAAGATAAATAATATAACTAGGATAGAGGAGGTTTGAGAAACATGGCCAAGAAAGCACCGGAAATGGAAGAGTATAAATATGGCTTTCGTGATGAGCACAAGTCCATTTTCCAAACAGGTAAGGGTCTCACTCCGGAAATTGTAAAGGAAATCTCCAAAATTAAAGGTGAACCGGATTGGATGTTGGAGTTCCGCCTGAAAGCATTGAAACAGTTTGAAAAAATGCCAATGCCAACCTGGGGCGGAGATATGGATGAGTTGGATTTCAACGATATCCAGTACTATGTAAGACCTTCCGAGAAACAAGGAAAAACGTGGGAAGAGGTTCCTACGGAAATTAAGGAAACTTTTGATAAACTGGGGATTCCCGAAGCGGAGCAAAAGTTTTTGGCTGGTGTATCTGCACAGTATGAGTCCGAGGTTGTCTACCACAGTATGCAAAAGGAACTGGAAGAGCAGGGCGTTATTTTCATGGACACCGATACAGCGCTGCGTGAGCACCCTGAGATTCTGAAGGAGTACTTTGCGACCGTTGTACCTCCTGCGGACAACAAGTTTGCAGCACTGAACAGTGCGGTATGGTCAGGTGGTAGCTTTATCTACGTACCTAAAGGTGTAAAATGTGAAGTTCCATTGCAGGCTTACTTCCGCATTAACTCGGAAAACATGGGACAATTTGAGCGTACGCTCATTATTGCCGATGAAGACAGCTTTGTGCACTATGTAGAAGGCTGTACGGCTCCGATTTACAGCACGAACTCGCTGCATAGCGCCGTGGTGGAAATCATTTGTAAGAAGAACGCACGCGTTCGTTATACAACGATTCAGAACTGGGCGCCAAATATTTACAACCTGGTAACTAAACGTGCAGTTGCAGAAGAAAATGCAACGATGGAATGGGTCGATGGTAACATCGGTTCCAAGCTGACGATGAAGTATCCCGCTGTTGTCCTGAAAGGCCGCGGAGCCAAAGGTATGGTCTTGTCCATCGCAGTTGCAGGCAAAGGCCAGCATCAGGATGCAGGGGCGAAAATGATCCACTTGGCGCCAGATACCACATCTACCATTGTATCCAAGTCGATCAGTAAACATGGCGGTAAAGTTACGTATCGCGGATTGGCTTCATTCGGTCGTCAGGCTCAAGGTGCAAAATCAAATATTAAGTGTGATACGTTGATTTTGGATAATCAGTCAACCTCCGACACCATTCCTTATAATGAAATCATGAATGATGACATTACGCTTGAGCACGAAGCAACGGTTTCCAAAGTATCGGAAGATCAGTTGTTCTATCTGATGAGCCGTGGTCTGACCGAAGCAGAAGCGACACAAATGATCGTTATGGGCTTTATCGAGCCGTTCACCAAAGAGCTGCCGATGGAGTATGCGGTAGAAATGAACCGTTTGATCAAGTTCGAGATGGAAGGTTCCATCGGATAAGGCGCAGCACCCCTTGATACGACAAGGTTTTTAAGATACTCTAAAGGAGTTAAATCCGAGTAGTGCCGACTCGGATTTCCTGCTAGATAGGAGACGAATTTTTTAAGTTCGTCTCCTTTTATTTTTTCTGTAATGTTTACATATGTGTCAGCAGTTGAATCGTGAAAATTAGAAAGGAACGGGCTATGATTCGGTTTGTTTAAAACGGGGAGGCAGCATTAAAATTTTATTGTTGAGACTGTGGATGATTGCCTAGCACTTAAATATGTTTGCTTAATAGGATGTTTGTGAGCGACATAAACTTAAGGAGGCACACAATGGATGCAGAAGAATAAAACTGCAGTAAAGAAGAAAACTCTCTCTTCTCAACAGACACAGAGACACGTACATGAATTTGAAGGTAGTACCAAACTGGCTGAGGAAGGCGCAGACCGGCATAACCATCGCTTTGCAGGTGTAACGGGGCAAGCGATTCGACAAGGAAGAAGCCATATCCATGAAATTGAACTTACGAATACTGATTTCTTGAACCATTTTCATAATCTGAGAAGGATTAGAACAGGACCCGCTATTCCAGTCGGAAATGGCAAGCATGTACATTTTGTTACAGGCCAAACTACATTAAATGATGGTCATGTACACCAATTTAATTTTGCAACATTGATTCAGCAACCTCTTGTTTAATACGTTCTAGAAATGGCTTGTAAAGGATATTGAGTTATATTTATCTATAACATAAAAAGAGGCTGTCCTTTGTAGGAAAATCCTACGGATCAAGGACAGCCTCTTTTTATTCGTGTAGCCTGTGCTTTCGGTAAACCATTTCGTTCTACCGAAGTAACGCCGGGCAGCAGTTGCAGATCAGGATTCCAGATAAACTTCATCAATGGATACATGGCGTTCCTTGGACAAATCTACATACTCATTATCGCTAATCTTCACCAAAGGTCTGAAATAATCAACTGGATTATTCAGAATAATCGTCCCTGTCTGACCTGTGGTTAGAAGGACCTGCTTATTAATAAAATTGGGAAGCATGTGTCGAATGAAGACCTGGGTAGCTTCGGGGTTCAGGTGTCCAAAGCTCATGCTATGCAGCTCGCGTAACACGGCAAGCAGCTCTTGTTTTGTTTGATACACACGATTGGAAATCATAGCGCTATACACGTCGGCAATGGCCGTTATGCTGGCGAAAGGATGAATCTCTTCCTTAAAGAGTCCACGGGGATACCCGCTTCCATCTTCACGCTCGTGATGCTGCAGGGCGACGATTGCTGAAATTTCATCACTGGTCGAATTACGAATGATATCAAAGCCATATTGGGAGTGCTTTTTCATTTCGTGAAATTCTTCTGGCGTTAATTTATCAGGCTTATTCAAAATTTCATTTGGTATCATGGACTTGCCTATATCGTGTAAATATCCGGCTTTACCTGCGGCATAAGCCTCTTCCTCTGTATATCCAAGCCATGTGGCAATGTAATATGAGAGTACACCTACCTGGAGAGAGTGATTATACGTATACTGGTCTCCCCGTTCCATAATTAACAGCATAGATACGACATCTTTTTGACGAGTCAGCTCTGAAACAAGGGGGCCGAATAGCTCATCAACTCGAGATTCATCAAATTTGCCAGTTGCGGAAGCTTCGAGAAACATGCTCTCAAAGCCACTGATGGTCTGCTCCATGAGGGGGACGGCGCGTCTGAGGGATTCGGGGGAAGTTGGGACATCGGGGGCAAAGTCAACCGGAACGCTCGTCGAACCAGTATCAATGTCAATATAGTCGACACCGTGCATGATAAGCTTGGAGATATCTTCATGCTGAAGCTCGGTGCCCTGAACCAAGACAGGTACACCGTGCCCGTTGTATGTATCGGATTTGAGGCGATCTCCTGGCTTGGCATCGGTAACGTGAACTCTCATGTGCTAACCTCCTTATTGTCGAAAATGTGTCGAAAATACGAAACAACCCTAATATATCAAGAATTATATGGGATGACAACGACTAATTTACTATTAATCCGAGTTGTAAAATAGGTACGAGGAACCCTTTCACCTCAGATACATACGGAAGCTAGTGTTAATGCTTTTTCAATGTGTCTATGATTTGAGCCTGTAGTAGAGCTGAATCGTTGGGGAGGTTTTCCCTTTCTCATATGTACCATAATGGTAAAGAAAATGGTATGCTTAAACATTAGAAGCTTCAAAGTCGATATATAAAGAAGGAGGGCGGTTATGGAGATGACGACTCAGCAAACGTTGACCATTTTGCATACGAATGATATACATAGTCGTTTTGGCAGCATGCCTTCGATAGCCGCAATGATTGATGAGCAGAGAGGCATATTAGGCGATGCGCTGCTTGTACTGGATATAGGAGACCACATGGATCGGATGGCCCCCGAAACGGAAGGAACGCTGGGTGGCGCAAATGTGGATGTGATCAATCTAACAGGATATGATGCGATTACGATAGGTAACAATGAAGGCCTGACTTTTCCCCCGGATATTATTGAACAGGCCTATGCGGGGATTCACTGCCCGGTTGTATGTGGCAATATGATAGATAGTGCGACGGGGGCAAGACCTTCGTGGATGAAGGAATCTCTGATTTTGGACAAAGCAGGGATCAAGGTTGGTTTGCTTGGCTTGACGGCCCCTTTTACAGAGTTTTATCAATTGCTCGGCTGGAATGCTCTCGATCCGTTTGAGGTGCTGGGTGAGCAGATTGCAGCACTGAGAAAGCAGGTTGATATTTTGGTTGTGATGTCTCATTTGGGTTTGCCTTCCGATGAGAAGTTAGCATCACAATTTCCGGAGATTGATGTTATTCTCGGAGGCCACACCCATCATGTGCTGGAGAAGCCGCTTTGGATAGGGAACACCGCTTTGTGTGGGGCAGGGAAGTTCGGGACACTGCTGGGTAAGGTGACACTAAAACGTAGCGGGAATCATGAGCCGTTTCGAGTTGCGTCAGGCAGCGTAGTTCCTGTAGATCCCACGCTTCTGGATGAAAAAGTAGCCTCGGCCATCATGTTGCATCGCAGACATGCAGAGCGTGCTTTGGAGAGTATAGTAGCCGTAACGGATCGGGAACTGGGGATTGCATACGATCAGGAGTCCCCTTTCGGGAATTTGCTGGCACAATCGGTATCACATTTTACAGGTACAGCCATTGCGCTGGTTAATGCGGGGCAACTGCTCGGCCCGTTACCGCAAGGGGATATCAGCAAAGGAATGCTTCATTCCTTATGCCCATCGCCGATTAATGCCTGTGTTATGAAGTTGCGGGGAAGGGACATTCGGCTGGCATTGGAGCAGTCTTTATTGCCTGAATTTGCGGACAAGCCAATGATGGGATTTGGCTTCAGAGGTAAAGTGCTTGGCACGATGTGTGTGGAGGGTTTGGAGATACAGTATGACCCGGATCGCGCTCCTTATGATAAAGTCACACGTATTCGCGTTGCGGGTCATGTATTGGTAGAGGATGAGGAATATACAGTAGGTACACTGGATATGTTCACTTTCAGAGCAGGTTATGAGGTGCTTGCGAACGGAATGGAGCTCCGATTTATGCTTCCAGAATTTTTACGGGATTTGATTGAAATGGAGTTGAAGCGTCCGGGCGCGATGGAAGAGTGTTTTGCAGCTAGGTGGCTTCAGGTATCAAAACAATCGGGAGAGGATTAAGCTGCGACTGGTACCTGTAACATTATTGAGAGCCGGCATGAAGCTGGGCAAAAAAATATACAATGAAAACGGAATGGTGTTGCTCTCGGAAGGTGTTGAGCTTACTCAGCGATTGATTGAACGTCTATACCAAGTCGGTATTGGATATGTATACATTGAGGATGCGGTAACCGAAGATATCGTGATTCCTGAAATGATTCATGAACAGACAAGGGCAGCGGCGCTACAGGAGATCAAAAAGCAGTTTCAGGGTCTGTCATCCTATTCCGTAGATCATAAGAACAAATATTTTGGAAAGTCCTTTTATAAGGTGATGGAGTCCATTCTGGATGATATCGGCAGCCGCCAGGATGCCGTCATTATGTTGATGGATATTGGAGCAGCGGACCAGGATTTGTATCATCATTCATTAAACGTATGTCTGTATACGCTTGTACTGGGAATAGCCAATGGCTACGATCACAACCAGCTTATGGAGCTGGGAATAGGTTCATTACTGCACGATATTGGAAAAATGAAAATTTCACCTCAGGTGCTTTATAAGCCAGGCAAATTGACGGACGAGGAATACGAGCATATGAAAACACACACGGTGATTGGCTACAGGCTGCTTAAAGATGAACCTGGGATTCCTTTATTGTCAGCTCACTGTGCATTGCAGCATCATGAGCGTATCGACGGCAGCGGATATCCGAACGCCTGGAAGAAGGATCAAATCCACGAATATGCAAAATGGATCGGTTTGGTAGATTCTTACGACGCAATGACAGCAAGTCGGATATATAAGCAGGCGTTGTTGCCTTATGAAGCAATGGAGGTGCTGTACGCGGGTGCAGGTACGCTGTATGAGCAGCGGATGCTGGAAGCCTTCCGTGACTGTGTAGCGATTTACCCTCTGGGGCTCTCTGTAGTGCTCAATACAGGGGAGGAAGGGGTTGTTGTACGTATACACCCCAAAATTCCGCAAAGGCCTGTTATTCGCATTGTGAGAGACCGGGACGGGCAGGAGCTGAAAGCACCTTACGATGTGGATTTGTCCGTATCCCTTTCGGTTATGATTACGAACACACTGGGGGCGGCCGCTGTCCCTTTCGGAGAAGTACGTGTGGATTAGCAGAAGGCGTTGTAGAAAGCATGCAGACGCTTTACAGGTCATGATATGATATTTATATGTCTTTTGAGGTTAATAACAGAAATAAGGTGAAAACATAATGACAGTTCTACAAAACAATATATTTCCCCCAATATCGCCATCATACGACCCGTGGGACCCAATTGCCTCACTGCGTACACATGGTCGTCATTTGCTGACAAGTGTGGAAATGACTGTGACGCATCTGTGCAATATGCGCTGTGAGCATTGCGCTGTTGGCGATATGCTGGTCATGAAGGAGGCTCCTTTTCTACCGTTAGATCTGATGCTGAAGCGGCTGGATGAGGTTGAGCATCTGGAGACGATCAGTATTACAGGCGGAGAACCTGCTTTGCTCGATAAAACGGTTGATGAAGTGATCGTACCGTTGCTGAAATATGCCAAGGAGCGCGGCATTCGCTCACAAATAAACTCCAACCTGACATTGGATATCCGCCGATATGAGAAGATGCTTCCTTATTTGGATGTCATGCATATATCATTTAATTATTTGAATGCCGACGATTTTTATGAGGTAGGTTTTGCGAATTCCGGACGTCCGACTCCTCGCGCGGGTGCTGTTCGCCTTTATGAGAAAATGGTGGAGAATGCCCGTAAATTAAGCGAGATGGGCATGTTCATTTCAGCTGAATCTATGATTAATTACCGGACTCACACGAAGCTGGACGGTATTCATCAGTTAATTAATGAAATGGGATGCCGGCGGCATGAAGTTCATCCGATGTATGCATCGAATTTTGCCTCTGCCCTGCCTGTGCTCTCACTGGGCGACATGCGCAGCGCTATCCATAAGTTGCTGGATGTGCGTAATCAGGATATGTGGATGTTATTCGGTACCCTGCCGTTCTTTGCTTGTTCTGATCGGGAGGAGGATCGCAAGCTGCTTCGCCGCCTGCGTCAGGAGCCGAATATTACGGTACGTAATGACCCGGACGGTAGAAACCGCGTTAATGTGAATATGTTCACGGGTAGCGTATATGTGACGGATTTCGCAGACATTCCTGCTTTTGGCAACATTCAGGAGCAAGGTTTGGACGAAATTTTCGGGGAATGGCTGAATGAGCACCCGCTGAACCAGACCGTTAATTGTCATTGTGATGCCGCTGCCTGCTGTGGACCGAATCTGCTTGTGGCGGACATGTATTACAAGGGAGTAGATTTTAAATCGAGAAAAGCATTACAACTATAAGCATGTTGCATGTTCTTATTTGCTACTTTCAATTCCATCTAGATTGCAAATGCTCTAATTCGTATAGAGAATTCACGATGAGGGTTGCAAGTCAAATGATGCAGAATGCCAACTATAAGAAATGGGGAGTTCGTATTGGAAGGTCATACCGAGTTTCATTGGGGATTGCTAGTTGTGAATCTCCTCTTGGTACTGCTGCTTGTCTTTCTTAACGGTGTATTTGTGGCCGCAGAGTTTTCGCTGGTCAAAATGCGCCAATCCCGATTGACGCAGCTCCAAAGCGAGGGTCATCGCCTGGCAGGCTATGCGCTGAAGGTGAACCAAAAGCTGGATGCTTATCTGTCCGCTACCCAATTGGGCATTACGCTGGCTTCACTCGGCTTGGGCTGGATCGGTGAGCCAGCAATATCCGGCTACCTGATAGAGCCACTCATGCACAAACTCGGTGTAACCGACGGTACACTGATTACAACAGTATCCGTAGTTGTCGGATTTTGCGTAATTACCTTTTTGCATATTGTATTGGGCGAGCTGGCTCCAAAGTCTCTGGCCATTCAGAAAACCGAAAGGGTGGCGTTATTTTTATCGGCTCCGTTACTGCTCTTCTACAAGATTTTTCTGCCCGTGATCTGGGTGTTGAATGCCGCTGCCAATTTATTGCTGCGAACATTCGGTATCCAGCCGGCAAGTGAGGCCGAAGCGGCGCATTCGGAGGAAGAAATCCGGATATTGATGAATCAGAGCGCCAAAAGCGGGGTTATTGATAAGGATGAAATCAAGCTGATGGATAATATTTTTGATTTTTCCGACTTGCTTGCCCGTGAAATTATGCTGCCCCGTACAGATATGGATTGTTTGTACACAAACTTATCGTTCAAGGAAAATCTGAAAATCATCAGTGATACCAAGCATTCTCGCTACCCGGTAGCGGTCGAGGACAAAGATCAGATTATTGGCTTTGTTCATATTACGGATCTTCTGCTAGCTGAGCAGGGGGAGCAACTGGATCTGGCCTCGGTTGTTCGTCCTATTTTAAATGTACCGGAGTCTATGGAAGTAAGTCATGTGCTCCGTCTTATGCAGAAAAAGCATTCCCAAATGACCCTCGTGGTGGATGAGTACGGCGGAACAGCCGGACTGCTGACAGCTGAGGAAATATTGGAGGAAATCGTCGGGGACCTCTATGATGAGTTTGAGGATGAACGTCCGAGCGTGGAAATAAAGGAAAACTTTATCTCTGTGGACGGCCGTATGCTCATTGAGGATGTCAATGATTTGACCGGTGTGAACATTGAAGATGACGAGGTGGATTCCATCGGAGGCTGGCTGTTCAAGGAATTGGAAGGCAGCCCGGTGAAGGGAAAGAAAATTGAGTTTTATAATCTGACTTTTGAAGTGGAGGAAGCAACCAGGCTTCGCATTATGCGGGTTAAGATTCATCGCAAGCCTGAACCTGTGATTGAAGATGAGCTTTCTACCGATGAATCCTGATCCCAATAGATAGGTGCGGTCAGTTCAGGTATGTAAGTTATTATAGAGGAATAGACAAGGAGCCTTTGATTCCACATTAACGTGGTTTTGAAGGTTCTTTTTTTATCTATAATTTTTTTGTTCGAGACTTGGGCGATGCGGCATATGTTGAATAGTAAAGCAGATGGATCAATCAAAGGAGGTCCCGGCCCGTGAAATTTCCCCAGCAAGGTGAGTATGCTCCGTTTGTCGGCCCGTTCGATCCGTGTCCGCCCATTCTGTGCAAGACTTTTGTGCTACCGCCCAATTTGTTTGTGCAATTTCAGCCCCCCGGTCTGCCCCAATTCCGCCCGGAAGAGGCGCTGACGAAGGGAACACTATGGCCTTTGCTTTACAGCCCTTATCATCCCAATAGAAACCAGGGGGGAGGCGAGTAGAATGGAGCATCCAAATCAGGGTCAGTCCAACAACCAGTTTCAACAGCAAAACGAGCAAGAGAGTCAGTATCAACAGCAACAGCAGAATCAATATGATAGTCCCTATTCAAATTCGTACCAGTATCAATATCAAAACCAGTTCCAAAACCAAAACCAGTACCAGGGTCAAACACAGGACTACGATCAAGGCAGAACCCCGGCTTCGGGCTATACGCCCCAAACGAAACCGGGGGATGCACAGTTTTATGCGCTGTTGGAGAAGCTCCAAGCGGTGGACTTTGTGTTGGTAGAGCTTAATTTGTATTTGGATACGCACCCGGATGATTTGCAGGCCATTGAACAGTTCAACAAGCTCACACAGGAAAGAACAGTGATTGCTAACGAATACCAGCTTCTATATGGGCCTTTGCAAAATTTTGGCCGTGCCTATTCCAAATATCCTTGGGAGTGGAGTCAAGCCCCTTGGCCGTGGCAGGTATAGGCAGGTACAACCTTTTTTAAAGGAGGAACATGAATGTGGGTATATGAGAAGAAGCTGCAGTATCCCGTGCGTGTTAGCAAATGTGACCCTCACATGGCTAAGTTGCTCATGGAGCAGTATGGGGGAGCGGATGGTGAGCTCGCCGCAGCTTTGCGGTATTTGAATCAGCGTTATACCATTCCTGATAAGGTCATCGGTGTACTAAATGACATCGGGACAGAGGAATTTGCGCATCTTGAGATGATTGCCACGATGATTTACAAGCTGACGAAGGATGCAAGTGTGGAGCAATTGAAGGCAGCCGGTCTGGGCGAACATTATGCGGCGCATGATCGTGCATTATTTTACGAAAACGCGGGCGGGGTTCCTTTTACAGCGGCCTATATTCAAGCCAAAGGCGACCCCATTGCGGATTTGTATGAGGACATTGCGGCAGAGGAAAAAGCAAGAGCTACATACCAGTGGCTGATTGATCTGACTGACGATGTGGATTTGCAGGATAGCTTGAAGTTTTTGCGTGAACGTGAAATAATCCATTCGCTCCGTTTTCGCGAGTCTGTGGAAATTTTGAAGGGGGAACGAGACCGGAAGAAAGTATTTTAAGGGAGTTTTTGAAACAGCTTGGCTTTATTTGTTTTCTCATCCGATACATTATTAAAATAGGGAAGGCCATCTGCAAGCATCAAGTGCAGGTGGCCTTTTTCCTTTAACTGGAATGAATTTAAGAGAGACAACTTCCCAAGTGTTCGTCTTCCTCATCCCTGTTGTTCCAGCTTCGCAAAATATTGCTCGTTATATAAAACACTCGGATGAGTAGGATGATGTAACTGGGCCATGCGATGATGTAATTTTGCCTTTTCAATGTCTCCGATTCGGTCATAACACAGGCATAATTGCAAGTGCGGCAGCCAGGTGTGGTACGACGAATTGGTTAAGGCCATTGCATCTTGTGGAGGCTCAATCAGGGTAGCCTGCCTGAACCAATAAATGGCTTGTTCATACTGCTCGTCTTCAATGAGCAAATTGCCAAAGGCACAGCAGAACTGGGCGCGCGGTGCATCGAGGTTAAGTGTGCGAAGCAGCGCCGTCCGCTGCTCCTGCTTTTGGTCTTGGCGACCGTAGCAATCCGCAAGCTTAAAGCAAGCAGCAATCCGGTCCTCAATCCATCCCTGATTCAGCCCCAGATAGTGCTCATATTGCTGGATGGCTTCTATCGTCCGTCCGTTGTCATACAGTTCATTAGCAAAGTAATAGTGATCTCGTTCAGAAAATACGGTGCCCTGTTCCCGGTGCTTAAGGTATATGTGCAAATTACGGTCATTATAGGCGCGTGTTTTTTTGTGGGTCACCGCTATATTGCTGTGAAAGATGCTGCCCGTCACATTCAGGAATTCGTGTACAAAACCGATCCATCTGAATTGACGATCCCGGCGCACAATCCGGTTTCTTTTCAGCTTATGCAGTGGCTGTCCCTGTTCATCTACGGATAACACATAATCCATCGTAATGCTGTCATAGGAGAGGGTTCCTTGTTTTTTCCAGTTAAGAAAGGATATCCGGTCTTTTTCTTCCAATATGTCGTCAGCATCCAGCCAAAATTGATAATCCTGTGTGGCTTGATCAAACGCATAGTTGCGGGCTGCGGAAAAATCATCACACCATGCAAAAGGGTATATCCGTGCGTTGAACGATGCAGCCACCTCCTGAGTGTGGTCGGTAGATCCCGTATCGACGATAATGATTTCATCTACCAGATCATGGACCGATTTCAGACAGGTGTGAAGCGCTTCTTCTTCATTTTTGACAATCATACATAAACTGACAGTTACCATGCTCTTTGTCCCTCCCCAAAAAACTTGGTATACCCCCTATTTTATTGGGATAGCTCGCTCATTATGTAACAATTTCATAGAACGTGGAAGGTATGCGATGATCATAAATTCATCCTCGCACTAATAAATTAGAAGATCAAAGTCTGATGCAGGGAGGGGGGCATGGATAGACCATTCATTTCACTCTGTAAGGGTTGTATTTTTGTACTGATGTCATTTCATTGATATTTCCAGGTGAAAGTCCATTCATATCACGCTCACTCCCTTATCGCTTGATCGTAATTATGGTATGCGCTAGGACATGGAGGGAAACGGATAATGAGGCTTCCGCCTGATGGAGGCGTTGAATTATGCGTATACTAATCGGAAGTCCGATCCATCAGAAGCCCGAAACTTTGATTTTGTTTCTTCAAGCATTGGAGCGACTGGACGCTCCTGACGTACTGCCGGATTATTTGTTTGTTGATGATAATGACAATCCAATCTCAAGCCAGTGGCTTGTTGATTTTGCCAATCGGCTGCCAGGACGGGTTTTGCCCTTGTTGAAAGGCTTGCAGCAAGTAGAGAACCGCAGCGATGAGCTCACTCACTATTGGCCGCCTGCTCTCGTCTGGAAAGTGGCTGGCTTTAAAAATCGTCTCATTGACTACGCGCTGCAGCATCATTATGACGCGCTATTTTTGGTTGATTCAGACCTGGTTCTTCATTCCCGTACCTTGTGCAGGCTGGTAGAGACGGAGAAGGATATCGTATCCGAGATTTTCTGGACACGTTGGCAGCCGAATGGGACGCTGTTGCCTCAGGTATGGCTTAGTGACGAATATAATCTGTTTCAGCGTGAAGAAGGCGAGGTATTATCGGCAGAGGAACAAGCGCATCGCGAGTTGCATTTTATACACCAGTTGCATGTCCCGGGCTTGTATGAAGTAGGCGGTCTGGGAGCTTGCACCTTAATTCGCAGACGGGCGCTGGAAGCGGGTGTTCACTTTGGCAAAATTAAAAACGTTTCCTTTTGGGGGGAAGATCGGCATTTTTGTATCCGGGCGGCTGCGTATGGATTTCCACTTTTTGTAGATACGTACTATCCGGCGATGCATCTGTACCGGGAAGCGGATCGGATCAAGGCAGAGCAACTGCTATCGACCTTAAATTATTTTACTTCGAGTGCAAGTACGGATCATCCGTATTATTTAAATCATGCAGAACACCCGGATACTCCTGACTATTCTCTGTCCTACAATCGTTCCACTCCATCAAGTGCTCCTAAATTCTCTGAACCTCCCGTTATACCAGATCATCTCCGTGAGTCTGCTGTCTTTGCCAAGTACACTGCGGATTCTTTTGCTGTGCCACAAGCATTTTCCGGACCACGTCAAAGTGAGCTTCATACACCCGCTGCCTCCAAGCCCAAGCTGACGCTGAGCATGACGGTATACAATGAGGCGGATTGCAAGCTCGCAGATGTGTTACGAAGTCATCGTGAATACATTGATGAAGCAGTCATTATTGATGATGGCAGTCATGATGGTAGCGGTGAATTGTGCCGGGAGCTGCTGAAGGGAATTCCACTGCGTTTGGTCCGTAATGAAACAGCTTCCTTTACTAATGAAGTCGAACTGCGAAAGCAGCAGTGGAGAGAGACTGTGGCATCCTCCCCGGAATGGATTTTGAATATGGATGCTGACGAAATGTTCGAATCCCGATTTGCTCAAGGAGTACATTCTTTGTTGGCAGGAACGAAAGCCGATACGATTTGCTTCAGGCTGTATGATATGTGGTCTTCCACACATTATCGTGATGATGACTATTGGCAGGCCCATCGGTACTACCGCCCTTTTCTAATTCGATACAAGGAAGAGTTCTCCTATAAATGGAAGGAGCAAGCCCTGCACTGCGGAAGATTTCCTGATAATGTGCTTGATCTTCCCAGCGAGATTAGCAATTATCGCATCCAGCATTGGGGATGGTATACACCTGCTATTCGCGCAGCTAAATTTGAACGGTACCAGCTGCTGGACCCGAATGCTCGTTATGGCTGGAAAGAGCAATATGAATCGATCTTGGACGCGAATCCCCGACTTACGCTCTGGGTAGATCAAGACAACAAAATTGTAGGGGACGAACCCGCCTCTGAACAGGAAGATATCGAACACGAAATCATCACGGAAGTTGCCAAGGTTGCCAGTGTTGAAGCTGTTACCGATCCCGAACCAGAAATCAAGGATGAAATAAAGGACGTATTTTATGGGAAGGGAAAAGGAGCAGAGCTGGGTATGAAGTGCAAATTGTGCGGTTCATCCGACACGGGTGTTTTCCATCGCTATGAACGTTTTACATTAATGGGATGCGGCTCCTGTGGATTGGTTTTCCGCAATGATGTGGATCGTATACAGCCTGAGGAGTTGATCGCAGAGATTTATAATGTCAATTGGGTTGCCATGCGTGATAGTGCTGCAGCTTCAACCTACGGGGATCATGCCCTTTTTGGGCTCATGCTGCTGGAAATGTTCAGTCCTGGTAAAGGGAGATTGCTTGAGATCGGATCGGGTACCGGGGAATTTATCCATGCTGCCCTTCAAAGTGGATGGAATGCTGTGGGGATTGAGCCTTCTATTGACTCACGTGCCTATGCCAAAGACAAATATGATGTAGACTTGATACCAGGCTACTGGAACGGTGAAATCGAAGAAGATGCTCAAACCCAGGAAATCAATGAAGCGCAAAATAATGAGGAAGATACTGATTTATCCTTGAGTCACCAATACGAGGCCGTTGCATGCTGGCATGTGCTGGAGCACATTGCCGACCCGATTGCATTTTTGACGGATTTACGCGAACAGCTTCAACCTGACGGGACGTTATATATGACAGTGCCCAACAAAAACTCGTTTACCAATGAGGCTTACGGCGCTTATTCACCTTTATTCACGGAGGAAGATCATTTGTATCATTATTCGGAGCATACGCTGACACTGCTGCTGGCCAAGTCCGGCCTGCGTCCGATTGCGATGTTCACCCGTCAGCTTTCTTCCGGCTTGGATGACTTGCTACAAGCCCATCCCTTGTACGGTGAGCTTGATCTTACGGAACGAATGGGGCTGCTGGCCAAACTTCAAGGCGAGAAACGGGGTCATGAGCTGTGCTGTGTGGCAAAAGCAATCTGAGCTTTCGAGAGGAGGCTGATCCATGAACACTGCTGATCCGTATTTCTCCCGTTTTTTTGTATATTCTGATCCTAACTCCTCCAGCCTAATCTATAGGCTACCCCAAACCTGGTGGAGCCGTCCCTATGAGTATGAATGGTGTCTGCAATTTATGTCTGGGCAGGATACGGTGCTGGACGCTGCATGTGGTATCCCGCATCCATTCAAATTTGAGCTGGCTCGGCGCTGCACTCAGGTTTATGCTTGCGATCTGGATATACGGATTATTTCCGTGGATGCCATTTTGGCCGAGGTACGGCGGGATATCGGAGAGGAGGCCGCCGAGCGTATTCAGGAAATTTTACCGGTTCGCCTCCAGTCCGCACATGCCAATCTGACGGCTCTGCCCTATGAGAATGCCAGTTTTGATAAAATTGTATGTATTTCGGTGCTGGAGCATTTAGCACCTGATGAATCGTTGGTAGCCTTGCGTGAATTTCATCGAACTTTACGGGATGACGGGATGCTTTTGTTGACGTTTGATTACCCTACGGTTGACCTTGCGGCGATGGAGCAGTGGATAGAGCAGGCGGGATTTTCGTATTGGAGCGGTGCTGATCTCAAGCTTCCACCTGATGCTTTACACACGAGTATGTGGGGTGGTTTGCATTGTTTTAGGACTGTTTTAAAAAAACATAAGAGCTAACGGTATGCGCAATGAGGTTTACACAAGCCTCTCTTATTGCTTATCATGAGAGGGGGTGAAGTTGTAAACCTACATAGGAAAGGAATGACTGATAACTACATGAACAATGCACCTGTGTTGAAGAAACCTGAGGCTATGGTATTTGATATGGATGGTACACTTTTTCAAACGGAGACGCTGCTGCTTCCTGCGTACCACAAGCTGTTTGATACGCTGCGCGCCGAAGGGCTTTATGAAGGAGAGACTCCTCCCGAGGAGCTTATTTTGAATAGTTTGGGCATGCTGCTGGATGAAATCTGGAGAAGAGTAATGCCAGAGGCCAGTGAGGCAGCCCACAGAAGAGCGGACGAGTTGCTGCTTCAACTGGAGCTAGAGGGATTGAAGAACGGAAGTCATGCGCTGTATCCACATGTAAAAGAAACACTCCAGGCCCTTCATGAGCAGGGCGTCCGATTGTTTGTAGCAAGTAACGGGCTGGAGGATTATGTAAAGGGAATCGCCGCCGCTTATGAAATGGTTCCCATTTTTGAAGGATTGTACAGCGCCGGGGAATACAGTACGCTTTCCAAAGTGAATTTACTGGAAATTCTGTTGAGCAAGCATGATATTTCGAACGTATGGATGGTTGGTGACCGTTCCTCTGATGTGGAAGCGGGTAAAAAGAACGGACAGACGGTTATCGGCTGCGCTTATGCCGGATTTGGCGTAAACGACGAGTTGAAGGGTTCGGATGCGATTATTACGGATTTCACGCAGCTGCTTACGCTTTATAAAAATGCTGAGTAATGATGCACCAGAGATTACTGGTTCACAGATTACTGCTTCTAGATACGCCTGACGCGTCATATATATAAGACACAACACATGCAAGCGAGGTCGGGCAGATAATAAAGAAAGGAAGGCAACCACTTTACGCGGAGCCTTCCTTTGCCTTATTCTCTGTTTTATTTTCGGTTTTATCTTCTGTTTTTTGATCCGTCTGGGGCGGTGGATTAATCTGTGTATTGTAGACCCACAAGGCGTATTCCATAGGCTTGGCGATGGAACGGCGATAGGTCTCTTTTTCACCAATACGTGAAAATACCTCGCGAGCTGGCTTGGGATTGACCTCCAGCACGTAAATATGACCGTCCTTGTTGATTGCCAAATCAAGCGCAAGCTCACACAATGCCCCGTAGCTTTCCTCTAGATAAGCAGCAATATCCAGTCCAAGCTTTTCCCCCTGCTTGATGATTTTCTCTCTATGGTCTTCATCCTGAATCCATTGCGACAGCAGTTGTTTCATTGGTACTGCTCTGCCTCCACCATGGAGGTTGGAAGTAACACTTCGATGTGCCCCGATTCGTCCGGCGCATCCAGTGACTTCCCATACCCCTTGGCTGTTTTTCTGTACCAGCATGCGATAATCATGGACCCTGCCATTCGGCAGCTGTACAGGAATGCCTTCCTGAACGATGTAGTTATCCATGTTCCATCTGCTTAAACGCGGCTCGAGACGGTCCAGACGCACCCGTTGCTGGGGAATAATATGACGCTTGTGATTGCGGCCCTCAATCAGATACAGGCCCCCTTGCCTGTTAACAGGCTCAATGCGTAAAATACCACGGCCCCCCGTACCGTTAATCGGCTTGAGATACACCAGTGAATTCTGTTTGAGCATCCGCTTTATACTATGAAATCCATCGAATAGCTCGGTTGAAGGCAGATGGGGGCGAAAGGCAGCCTTCCTTGCAAGCTGCTGATGAATGGCCCATTTATTGCTCAACGGTCGGTTCAAATAGACAAGGTCTGTATATTGCAATCGAAACTGCTTCAATTGAAGGTACCGCTCACTGCGCTGCACCCGGCAGCGGTCGAAAATCATGTCCGGGAATTCCCGCCATTTTCGGGTCCATCTGCCGCTGTGTGGATCATAGATTTGGGCAAGAAGCAGCCTGCGATCCTTATGCACATCTGCTGGAGTGAATACATACGTATCCAGTCCAAGTCTTTTCCCTTCTGCAATCATGCGCTCATAGATGTCGCGCTCCTCCAATTGCTTCTTGTTGTTCAAATACAAGGTCATGATGCCTAGGACAGGTTTTGGCACAGCATTCCACCTTCCTCTGCCGTCTGCTCATCTTGGGATAGCTCCCCGCGAAATATCAGCGTGGGTTTTCCGGTCGGTCCAGTCGTCATTTCATGCGCAACAAGTCCTGCGCGAAAACAGGTTTTGAGACTGGCTATATTGTCGGCGGCTACGCTGCATGTAAGGCGGTGCAGCTGTTTGAGCTGGGCGGACAGCAGTCTAGCACCCAGTCTGCGGCCCCGGTAAAGCGGACGAACGATCACGATGCACGCATCCTTACCGTAATTCAGAACGAGGGAAAAGCCTGCAATCCGCAGGCCCTTCTCTGTGCGCACATAAGCGCACAGGAGGGAAGAGCCTGGATTGTTCAATTGCTCCGGCGTCAGAACGGCCAACTGCCGCAGGGCATTGCGAGTAATGCGCATGCCGCCTGAACTGCGGGCCAGAAACAGCAACTGTCGTCGCCTCAGCAGCCAGCTCCGGGTGGGCAATTGTTGAACATCACTAATTTGCGGCATGATTCCACTTCCTTGATTCATTATTTCATTCGTCCAGCCAAAAAGGAGCTGTACTGGAATATGCGTCTAAGCGATTTTTGACGGATTTCCGGCTCGTCGAATTTCATCGGTTTGGCATTAGCTTCAAAAAACCAGAGAGTACCATTCGTATCTACTCCCAGATCCATAGACATTTCGCCGTGGGAGAGGCCAGACGCGCGTTCAATTTGACGTGCAATCTGAATGGCCGTGCTTTTAATTTTGTTCAGCAAATCTGTGCTGTCGTCAGACCCAAACAGGGAGGAAAGGAGCTTGAACGGGTCCTCTACACTTCCACCACGCGGGACATGCGTCGTAATGCTCCCTTTACCTGCCAACCTGGCGCCGACCCCGGTAATGCTCCACGAGCCGCGGACATTTTTTTGTACCAGAATACGCAGGTCGAAGGGCTTTTTCTGATAGGTTGCCAGATCAATCCCCTGCTGAATGATATAAGGTGAGTTACCTGCTTCCCGACGAATACGTCCCCACAGCCGGGACAGCGACACAGATCTGTAGGTTACGCTTTTTTTATCGTGCTGAATGGTTAGCCTGTAGGCCATTAGATGCTCCGGCCGGAATTTAAGAATCATAATTCCCTTTCCGGCCTTGCCATTCTCCGGCTTGAGATACAGGTATGGAAACGCAGACAGCATCTTCCCCAAGGAAGGCAGGTTGCTTAACCTTTTGGTTGCCGGAACAAACTGACGTGTAGATTCCGAGGTGCGAAGCCATTTGAACAGTTCCCACTTGTTAAAAAAGCCCGGATTGTACAGCTCAATCCCAGAGGTTTGTGTAATTTCCTCCAGTTTAGTGCGGACAGAGGTTTTGAGTTCATAATTACGGTTTGGGATGCGATTATAAATGACCTGTGGAAGCGGAAAATTTTGTTCCTCCCAAATCTGTGAGTTTTTGTTGAAGATATAGCCTTTGACCGTTTCAGCTCCCAGCTTTAGATCCCTGACGGTAACGATGTACACCTGATAGCCCATTCGTGTTCCCGTTTCAAGGATATCCCTAAAGTTACGCTGATTTCCCTTGAAGAATTGCCCATCGTCGTGCACGGTCAATACAGCAACGACCGGCTTTTGCTCCGCCCGGGTATTCATAGTTCCTCTTTTCTGCGGAATTTACTGAGGTAAAGACAGTGGTCCAAAATATGCTCCACGGATGCTTTACCCTCCGCACGCAACGATGGATGTTGAAAAATGGATCGACCGGGCTTGGAGTTGGCTTCAAACATCCATACCTTTTCCTGCTGATCAATACCCAGATCGAAGCCGATTTCACCCAGTAGATGCTGATGGTGGTTCTCAATGGCTTCTGCGAGCGTAATGGCTACATTTTTGGCACGTTGAAGTACCTCGCCCGCCCGATCTCCAAATACCCGGCCCAGTGCTTGCTCCGGTGTCATCAGGGAGCCACCGTTTTTAATATGAGTCGTGACACTGCCACGTCCGGCTTTTTTGGCTCCAATTCCGACGACGACCCATTGGTTGTTGCCGTCCTTGTGCATGTGAAACCGGAAATCAATCGGGCAACTGTCAATCTCGATCAGCTGAATTCCCTGTTGGATGACGTAGCCTTTTAACGTTTGGCCCTGATTGGATTGAAGCATACGGAGCATAGAGTTAAAAGAGTTGAAGCGCAGTAATACGTTGCTATTTTTTTTGCGATACCTCACAAAATAGCCTTGCTTGGGAACATGGGAAAGCCGGTAGATTCCTTTGCCGAGACTGCCTCCACTTGGCTTGTAATAAGCAAATTGATGACGCTCCAGCATGCCTCGGATTCGTTCAGAGCTGGGATTCGTATACGATTCAGGGACATAGCGGTTGACTTCCGGATTACTTTCCAGCAGATAATAGATATCTGTTTTATTGAAAAAGCTCCAGTTAAAGAAGGGAATTCGTTTGCGGGAAAACCGCTCGCGCAGCTGATTGATCGCCGGGGAAAAATCAGAGCGACGACTCGGCAAACGATTATAAATCACATCCGGCAAAGGTACGATTTTACGTGTAAACTCCCCGCTGGATGAGAGGAAATAACCATTAATCGTATCATTTTGCCAGTTGATATCCCGCGGGGTGAAGACGAAAATATAAGATTTCTTGCTGCCTTCCTTCAGCAGCTGCTTAATAAAGCCTGTGCGTGATCCGAAAGGGCGGGTGGTGGAGTTGGTACCGTCAGACAATACTCCAATCAACGGACCCAGCTGTATATCACCGTCCAGATTGCGCAAATAGATAGACCCGCTTTTGGGAACACGGATTGCATTACGCAAGCCGGAGGTCAGGTATAGATGACGCCCAGCCTTCTGAATCGGTTTCACTGTTGCGGGAATCTGATCCTTACCGAGCCGCAGACGAATGGACTTGGCTCCGGATAATTTAAGGCTTTTCAACAAGGCAGTGGATATATAAGCCACCTTGTCGGGCTGCTGTGAGAAATGCACATTGCAATGCGTTAAACTCATCTGTTTATCCTCCTATACCGTGTGTTCAAGGGAGGCGCCCGCGCCTTGTAGCCCCGTCGTTTTGGATTGGGTTATTAAATATCGGGCATACTCGAGCGGGCGGTTGATTGACCGGAAAGCGCACTTTGGCTGACGGATCTGAAAAAAGGAAGCCCGACCAGGCCGGGAATTAACCTCCAATAGCCAAATGTTCCCGTCCCGATCAATACCATAATCAATCCCCAGCTCGCCAAGGCGACCGTATCGTTCCTCCAGCGCCCCGGTAATGGTCAGGGACAGCTTCATCATCTGTCCGATGATGTGACGTGTGCTGTCCGCGCCAAATTGTTTACGAAGGTAAGGCTCTGCCGGATGCGCTTCGCCTCCGCCGTGCAGATTGGAGGTCAGCGTTCCTCTCCTGCCTTCTCTTACGGCAAAGCCCGTCAGGCACCAACAGCCGTGGCCGTCCTTTTGCATGAGTGCACGAATATCAAAGGGCCGGCCGCTTTGACTCGTTAATTTCAAATAAGGCTGCACGATGTAAGCGCGTTTGTCTGTAATTCCGTTGATCCATGACAAGCCTGCATCCAGTTCGGAAAACAAACGCCGGAACGGTCGGTTTCGGGAGTTTCTGCCTTGTATGAGCAGTCCCCGATCTCCTTCCGCCAGGCGGAGATACAGTGTCCCCTTGCCGTGTGTTCCGGCCTGAGGCTTCATAAACAGCCCCGAATGGCGTCGTAGCCACTCCACAAGCTGGGCCGTGTCCCGGTAAGGTGCCGTAGGCGGCACAAAGGGACGCACTTCATCTACCTTGTGCAGAGCGCGGTACACCTGCCATTTGCCAGGCAGGTTGCGCGACCAGTAGAGGAGCTTGCGCGATTTCAGCTCCGCCATTTCTTCCAATGTGTGTCCGACATTCTGGCTTTCATGGACATGGAGACAGCGGTTATACACAATATCCGGCAGGGGAAAGCGACCGGATGTCCACACTCCGTCATGATAAGCATAACCTCGTATGGAATGCTTTTCAGGTGAGACTCCTTCGGCGGTAAACGCCATTACGCTGAGACCAGAGCGCCTGCCCAATACACTCAGCCTGCGACAAAAATCGGCTTCGCTAATGGGGGGGATGGCGGCCTGATTTCGGCTAACGAGCACGCCCAGCGTGCCTGGCAAGACAAGAGACACCGACAACAGCTCCTTTGGCAGCCGGACCCAGAAAGAGAGGGATTCATTTGAAACCGGCTGAATAACGGCAGTATTCAATCATTTTTTTCACGGACGGACGGGTTTTCTGATCATTTAATGGTGTATTGTCATTCTTCGACGGCTTGGAGTTGACTTCCAGCAGCCAGATGTGTCCCGTGCTGTCAATGGCCAGATCAATGCCAAATTCCGCGAAATGGGCGGGAATCGCCTTCTCAACTCCGCTTGCGATGTTCAGTGCTGCTGTTTTGAGAGAGAGGAGGCCATTCGATTTGATGGCCGCGGGCAGCGTCGTTTTAGCCAGCGCTTCTTTGACCGTACTCAGCGTGCCGCCACGCGCCAGATTGGATACAAAGTGGCTACCTCCGGCAATCCGGGCGACAATGGATGTCACCGTCCAGGTCCCGGTTGCATTCTTCTGCACGAGCGCACGGAAGTCTACCGGACGCTTACCGTGATCAATCAGGGTAAGTCCCTGCTGGAGCTGAAAGCGTGTTGTTTTCATTTTTCCTGCCAGGCTTTTGTACAGTTTGTCGACATTGGCATACGTTTTCTTTCGGGGTGCACCCGCTGTCGTGGATAGTACGGAAAAGGTACCGTCCGTTTGCTTGCTAATGCGCATGATGCCTTTGCCCAGGCTCCCGCGAACCGGTTTAAGAAAAACAGTGGGATGCTGGTTACACATTTTTTTGAATACGGCAAAGGTTTGCAGCAGGTGAGACTCGGGTAAATACTTGCGCAGGGAAGAATTAGATTTAAGCGCATCAAACACTTCATTCTTATCCAAGAACTTTTCATTGAAAATAGTCGTACCGTACTGCGATTTTACTTCTTTCATGAAATGCTGTACGCTAGTTCTGTTCTCGAGTTTACGGGAGGTAAGCCGGTTATTGACGACATCGCCGGCGGGCATGACCGTCTTTTTCCAGCTTCCGTCGTACACCCATCCCTGAACCCGACCGGGCTGGCTTCCGATATGCTCCGGGGTGAAAAAATACACATATGCTCCTTGTCTACGACATTCCCCGACCAGTTCATGGCAGAACAGGGTGATCGACCCGAAAGGCTTATCAGGCTGTTCGGGATAGTCCCGGCTGACCAGCACGCTGATAAGTGGGCCCACTCGAAGTGTCCGGCGGCCTCGGCTGTAGGTTACTCGCAGTTGACAATTGGAATGAATCCCCATTTTACGGGCCAGCACGCTTCCTACGCGTAGGCCGCTGTAGCGGGGTACCGAAATGACGGTAACCTCTTGGCGGAACGAACCGAAGGCGAGCTGAACGGGGTGGCCTGCGGATATTTTCCATTTGCGAAGCAAGGACTCGCCGACCATGAGTACGTCATCCTGCAAGATGCCCGATCCGATGATTTGAATCGTTGTTTTTTTGATGGACATCGTGGATCTCCTTCCGGGCAGCAACTTGATGTCTTGAAGTAACGGGAAACGTAAATGGGCTTTAATAGCACTGATTCATCATATGAGGACATATATCCCTTGGTGATTGACGGACAATGTGAAATGTTGACACTATACTTGTACTGGAGGAATGAACAATCATGAATATCTATGACAAAGCACATGATTTAGCAAAAGCATTGAAGGAAAGCAAAGAGGTAGAGGAAATTACGGCAGCGATGAAGCTGATTGAAACCGATCCGGAAGCCAAACAAATGCTGGACGATTTCCGTCAGCGCCAAATGGAAGTTCAGCAGCGGATGATGAGCGGAGATATGCCGGCACAGGAAGAGATGGAAAAGATGGAAAAGCTGTTCGAGGTCCTTAGTCTGAACCTCAACATCCGTCGTCTATTCGACGCCGAGCGCCGCCTGAGCGTAATCATTGAGGACGTCAACAAAATTATTTCAGATAGCCTTCAGCATTTGTACGGTTCTTCTATGTAAGTTTGTTTCATATTCCTTCCTGTCCTCTCATAGACTAGATACATAGAGTCACAGGGAGAGGAAGGGATACGATTGGGTTCTCTTAAAAAATGGAAACACGGTTTGTACACACTGATTGCGTTGGCTATGGTGTTTGTTGCGGTGCCGCGCATCTCACTTGCAGGCGGTTTGAACTGGGTCAACGGCTTTGGTATCGTGTGGGTACTTTTTGCGTTGCTTGTCATCGGCGCGAACCTGCATTTTTTGCTGGGTGTAGATGAGGAAAAGCGTAAAACGCTGGAGCGTGTGCGGCGGGCCAAAATGCAACAGTGGCAAATGAAGTGGGATAATAAAACCGACAAAGGCAGCATGCTGTGAGCCTTTCACTATGATTTGTCCTGAGCTTGCTCCAATGCTACACATGAAGCACAGTTAAGAAGCGGTCCCTTGTAAAAAAGGGATCGCTTTTTGCTATTTCCGAGGTACGATATCGAAATGAACAAAGGTCTAAAATAAAGGGATTTTGTGCTATAATAGATACAGAATGATACAGATTGAACGTTGGGGGTGTAACAGAGTTGAACGGGCTAGATGAAGCAGTTACGAAGCATGAGCAGCTATTGCGTCATATCGAGCAGTTGAAAATAGGCTCCAAAATTTCCGTACGCAGGTTGGCTAAAGAGATGAGCGTCAGTGAAGGAACGGCTTATCGGGCCGTAAAGGAAGCTGAAAATCTAGGAATTGTCATTACCAAGGAACGAATTGGAACGGTACGGGTGGAAAAGCGTCCACGCGGTTTGTCCGAGCAGCTGACCTTTACAGATGTCGTGAATATCGTGGAAGGACATGTGCTGGGTGGAAGCGAGGGGCTGGAGAAGCCTTTGCATAAATATGTCATCGGGGCGATGCGCGAAGAGGCCATGGCCCGTTATATTGACGCAGGCAGTTTGCTGATCGTAGGTAACCGGGAGGATGCACATTCTCTTGCACTGGAGCAAGGAGCAGGCGTGCTGATTACAGGGGGATTTGGTACGAGTCGGGAGGTCAAGCAGCTGGCCGACCAGATCAGCCTGCCGATTATTTCCTCGCGCCACGATACCTTTACCGTGGCTTCCATGATTAATAGAGCGATATTCGACCGTTTGATCAAAAAGAAAATTATGCTGATTGAAGATATAGCGGCAGGCAAACCCAAGACGCTGACATTGAAAATCAACAGCACGCTCACCGAATTTGAAGAGCTTTCGAAGACGACAGGGCATCATCATTTTGCCATCGTGGATGAATGGAATCGTTTAATAGGCATCGTCAGCCGCAAAGATGTGGAGGGGCTCCTGCCCGAGCATACGATGGACAAATGCCTGATCCGTAATCCGGTAACGGTCACCTATCAGACTTCGCTGGCCTCAGCCGCGCAGATGATGGCATGGGAAGGTGTGGATTATTTACCAGTTGTGGACCGTAACCGCAAGCTGCTAGGGTCTGTTACACGACGTGAGGTGCTGGATGCGCTGCGCAATGCCCAAAAGCAGCCACAACTTGGCGAGACGTTCGATCAGTTGATTTGGAACGGGTTTGCCGAGGAGCGTAATGAGGACGGATCGTTGATTTTTCGTGGCTTTATCATTCCGCAGATGGCCACCAATTTGGGTACGATCTCGGAAGGCGTGCTGGTCAACGTCATGACACAAGCGGGTTATCGAGCGGCTAGAGACATGAGCGGCAAGGATTATGTGCTTGATAATTTGACGACTTATTTTATCCGACCAGTACAGATTGAGGATGCAGTCGTCCTGCGTCCGTTGCTGCTCGAGATGAGCCGTCGTACCTGCAAGCTGGAAATTGCAATATCACGGGAAAATCATTTGGTATGCAAAGCGGTAATGACGCTTCAATCCATTGAACACGGATAAACGCCAATGGATTGGAGCGAGGGGGGGGGACAGAAAAGAACGGCTCAGTGACTCTCGGGAAGCTTTTCCTTCGCCTCCAGCCAAATTTGCAGCACACCTTCCATTACAAGCATCGTTTTGACCTGGATTGTATACTCCTTGTCACGAACGGTGTATTTTTTTTGATGCAGCAGCATGCGTACCAGCTTGCTGTCGGAGTCAATCTCGAACATATCTCTGCCGCGCAGCACCTCCAAATCTCGAATGACACGGCGAAGTAGCTCCTTCAGGTTAATAGAGTCAATTTTTTCAGCCGACGTTTCCTCCGCGGTTAGCTTGATTTCTTTGATAACGGTTTGGCGTTTACTATATTTGCGCAGTGTTTTGTTGTCCTCCTGAGCTTGCTGGAGCTGGAATTGAAGATCCTGATTGTTTTTCCACAGCTCGTTGAAGCTGGCGTGCCAGATGGCATTATAGACCATTCCTCCGGTAATCATTCCGAGTACAAAGACGGAGGATAATTGCATAAAAGGACGTAGACGCTCAAAGGGGGGGACTCTCATGGTCGTTTCACCTCACGGCCGTCCGTTGCCACAAACCCATTTGACCAGCTCTGCACCCATGTGAGCGCCTAAAAAGGCGAAGATCAAATACAGAATTTGCTTAATGGCAGGTGACAAATTGCCATCCAACATATTGCTCTCAATGACCCGGATCGGGTCCATCGTTCCTCCCACAGCAGCGGCAAGTGCCCAAATTTTAATCCTCCCGGCAACCTCCAGCATCGTCTGGGTGGGTGGCTGAAGCGATACCACAGCTCCCATTCCGCCGAGCATAGCCCCCCCGAGCACGATGCCGAAGGCGATGAAGAAGTCGAGTATCGCTTTGGATATAAAAGTGCTCATGCTCTTTTCCTCCTGAGTGTGCGCATCAGGTCCGCGCTTGTCCGCCCGGGTCTGTACTTTTATTGTATGGGCGCTACTAACGCGGATATGATAAAATAGTTTGAAGAAAAACAAGCGGTGAAAGGAAGAGAAGCGCATGAGTTCATTTGTGCATTTGCATGTTCACAGCGAGTATAGTCTACTGGACGGCGCGGCTCGTACCGCGGAGTTGGTCAAACAGGCTTCAGCTTATGGAATGAAGGCGCTTGCCCTTACAGATCATGGGGTCATGTACGGCGCTATTCCTTTTTATAGAGCGTGTGTGGAAAACGGCATTAAGCCGATTATCGGGTGTGAGGCCTATATAACGGCAGGATCGCGCAAGGAGCGCGGTAGTCGAAAGGACCAGCCCATATATCATTTAATTTTGCTCGCCAAAAATAAAACAGGCTATCAAAATCTGATGAAGCTGTGCTCCATTGGCCATTTGGAGGGCTTTCACTACAAGCCGCGTATCGACATGGAAGCGCTGGCTGCCCATCATGAAGGCATCATATGCCTGAGCGCGTGCTTGGGCGGTGAAGTACCGCAGCATTTGCTGCATGGCCGGGAAGCCGAGGCAAGGCGGGCGGCAGAACGCTACCGGAGCATCTTTGGTGATGATTTTTATCTGGAGCTTCAGGATCATGGTCTTTCCGAGCAAAAGCGTGTAAATCCCCTTTTGATTGCGCTGGCAAAGGAATCAGGTATCCCACTGGTGGCGACGAATGACGTGCATTATCTGACTGAGCCGGATGCGGACGTCCAGGACGTTCTGATCTGTATTGGGACAGGCAAGACGGTTGACGACGAGGAACGTTTGCGTATACCGACACGTCAGCTGTATCTGAAAAGCCAGGAGGATATGGCCCGTTTGTTTCCGCATGTGGCCGAAGCCATCGCCAATACGGTGCGTATTGCTGAACAATGCGAGCTGGAACTGGAATTCGGTCAATCCATTTTACCTGAATATCGCCCGCTGCCGGAAGGCATGAACTCTTCTTCCTATTTGCGCAGTCTGTGCGAGCAGGGGCTGGAGCGTCGATATGGAGGCGATCCCGTATGGGAGCAGCCAGAAGAGCGGGAAAGGCTGGACCAACGGCTGAACTATGAATTGAATACGATTGACAGCATGGGCTTCAGCGATTATTTCCTGATCGTATGGGATTTTATCGCTTTCGCTCATAAGCATAAGATTGCAACGGGACCAGGGCGGGGGTCGTCAGCAGGCAGCTTGGTTGCCTATGTGCTGAACATCACGAATGTCGATCCGATGAAATACAACCTGCTCTTTGAACGGTTTTTGAACCCCGAACGCATCAGCATGCCGGATATAGATATTGATTTTAGTGACGAACGACGCGACGAGGTTATCGACTATGTCGTACAAAAGTACGGAAATGAGCATGTGGCGCAAATTATTACCTTTGGAACGCTGGCTGCAAGGGCCGCAGTCCGTGACGTCGGGCGTGTACTGAACGTGCCGTATGGCGAGGTAGACAAGGCGGCCAAGCTGATTCCGGCACAGCTCGGAATGAATATCCGTCATGCGCTGGAAATTACTCCGGAGCTGAAGGCGCTGTATGAAACAAAGCCCAAGACGCGTGAGCTGCTGGATATGGCGATCAAAGTAGAAGGGATGCCACGTCATGCCTCAACCCATGCGGCGGGTGTCGTTATTTCGCGGACTCCATTGACCGATGCGGTTCCACTTCAGGAGGGGAGCGAGGGGGTCCCCCTGACGCAATACTCGATGGAAAATCTGGAGCGAATCGGTTTGCTCAAAATGGATTTCCTTGGACTGCGTACGCTCTCCATTATTGAACGGTGTATGCGCTGGATTGCGGAAGAGCATGGAGAGACGCCTGATTTTAACCGAATCTCTGATAATGACCCGCATACCTATGACTTGCTGGGCAGAGGGGATACAGGCGGTGTATTCCAGCTGGAGTCGGCCGGGATACGCCGGGTGCTTAAGGATTTGAAGCCAAGTGTCTTTGAGGATATCATCTCTGTAGTGGCTTTGTATCGCCCGGGCCCCATGGGCTTTATTCCTAACTTTATACAGGCCAAGCATGGACAGATCGAAATTACGTACCCGCATCCTGATCTTGAACCGATCTTGAAGGACACGTACGGCATTATTGTGTATCAGGAACAAATCATGCAGATTGCTTCCCGCATGGCGGGCTTTTCCCTGGGAGAAGCTGATCTGCTGCGCCGCGCCGTGTCCAAGAAAAAGCGCGAAGTGCTGGATTTGGAGCGCGGTCATTTTGTGGAAGGCAGTATCAGGCAGGGTTACACAGAGGAGGAAGCCGGAAGGGTTTATGATATGATTGTCCGTTTTGCCGACTACGGCTTCCCGCGTGCCCATGCAGCTGCTTACGGCGTGCTGGCATTTCAGACGGCTTACCTCAAGGCCCACTATCCGGTACAATTCATGGCTTCCATGCTGACAGCCGTGATGGGAAGTCATCGGAAAGTGGCGGAATATGTCGTTGAATGCCGCCGTATGAATATAGCGGTGCTGCCGCCTGATGTGAACGAAAGCGGGGTGCTATTCACTCCCTTAGTGGAGGGTAACATCCGCTTCGGATTGGCCGCCATTAAAAATGTCGGCACACAGGCGATGGAAAGTATTCTCGCTGTTCGCAAGGAACGGCCATTTGACAGCCTGCTCGATTTTTGTCGACGTGTGGATCTGCGGGTGTGCAATAAGAGAGTTATTGAATCGCTCATTCAGGCAGGGGCCTTTGACTCGCTGACAGGTCACCGGGCACAGCTGCTTGCCATGCTGGATGAAACCGTAGACGCAGCCGTCAAATGGCGTAAGGAACGTGATGACCTGCAAATTGATATGTTTGGTTTTGTGGAAATGCCCAATTGGGATATCGAATATCCTGATGTACCGAGGTTCAGTGCCAGCCAGCAGTTGGAACTGGAACGTGAACTGCTGGGACTGTATTTGTCGGGCCATCC
>NZ_ASSB01000207.1:0-27187 GCF_000520755.1 Paenibacillus sp. 1-18 | reverse complement strand
TTGAGTTACTTATTTTGGTTATTCAACAGGCGTGCTGTATCATTAATCTAATTTTCTATATTATCAATGGCCTAACGATGTATTATTGCGGCCCCTCACGATTAAATTGTCTGTTTGGATATCGCCCCGAAATATTCTACAACTACCTCACGGAATTCCAGAGCAGCCCGCGAAATGTACCGACTCTTGTGCCATAATAAAGCGATTTCTCTTGCCAATTCGTGATTATCAACCGGAATATATTGGATATATTCTCGCAAATTCCTTGCCGTGCTTGGTATGAAAGCTATACCAATTTCTGCTTCCACAAGAGCGCTTAGCCTTGCAGGTTCATCTCCCTCATACACATATCGGGGTACAAATCCAACCGATTTGCATACAGAGTCCACTAAATCGCGAGTACCGTAGCCTCTTTTTACACCGACAAACCATTCATCCCTTAGTTCTATCAAAGATACGCTTTTTCGGTTAGCCAGGCGATGCCCCTTTGGAACAGCGACAAGGATCGGGTCGATGCACACGATTTGACATTCAATATCATCCCCTTGTATCGGAGGTGACGACAAGCAGAAATCGACCTCTCCTCTATGAAGAAGCGTAACCATTTCCTGCGTGGCAAGCATTTGTACATGAAAATGGATATTAGGCATCTTTTTCCGAAACTCTCGAAGGATATTAGGCAACGTGCTTGCAGTGGTTACCGCCAATTCGAGTGTGCTATGTTCCAGGATAGATAGATCCCTAATCTCCTGCTTCCCCTGTTCCAATTCAAACAAAGCCTTTTCCGCACGACGAAGGAATCTGCTTCCGAACTCATTCAGTCGCAGTTTCCTCCCTGTTCGATCGAATAAAGGGGCCCCCAGATCCTCCTCCAGGCGTTGAATCGTTTTGCTCAGTGACGATTGAGTAACATGCAGACTTCGTGCAGCTTCGGTCACATGTTCCAATCGAGCTACCGCGATAAAATATTGCAATTGAAGAAGTTCCATTTCCTACCCTCACATCCATTCCCTCAAGTCAATGGAATCATAACACGTAATGCGTTGGAGTAAATACCTTATTTCAAGTACGATATCATTAAAATACTTTGGGGGGACTTAAAAATGAATGCCCGTAGCTGGTGGTTGATGATTTCCGTTGGATTGGGGATACTCTTGAACCCATTAAATTCTTCGATGGTTTCTGTTGCTATTCCAAGGTTGCAAAATGTGTTCCAACTTAACTTTACAGTAGTTTCTTGGATTATTTTTTCTTTCTACATTGCAAGTGCTATTGCTCAACCAGTCATGGGAAAGGCCAGTGATTTATTCGGTCGCAAGAAGTTATTTCTTACCGGGCTTTTGGTAGCCTTCTTTGCCTCATTATTAGCTCCGCTCTCACCAAACTTTGGGTGGCTCATCGTGTTCCGTATTGTGCAATCCATCGGAACAAGCATGATAGTTGCGGTTGGAATGGCCATTGTACGAATTCATATTACAGAGAAGCAAGCGACTGCGCTATCTGTTTTGTCCATATTCCTGTCTGGGGCAGCAGCAATTGGACCTTTTATTGGCGGGGTCTTGATTCATTGGTGGGGTTGGCATGCTATCTTTTTCGTCAATATTCCATTTGTGGTGGCGAGCTTTCTATTAGCCTGGAGGACGATCCCTAAGGACGAACCGCCAATATCCGTTGCAAGCAACATGTCCTTTCGTAAATGGATTAATATGATTGACGCGTCAGGCATCCTGCTTTTCACAGTGGGTCTGGTTGCCCTGCTCGTTGGATTACTGTCAGCAAAATCATCCGGACATGTCTCATTATTAAGTATCATTGTCGGATTGATAGGCCTCATGCTACTTTTGGTTTTCGTACGTCATGAGTTAAAAACGACGTCACCCTTTATTCCTTTACATACATTCGCCAAATATCCTGCGATGACTTGGGTCAATATCGAATTTATGCTCGTTAACGTTCTTTTTTACTCGCTCTTTTTCGGGCTTCCTTCCTACTTGCAAATGGTACGTCATGTCAGCGAATTCCATACAGGGATTCTTATGCTAAGTTTAGGCTTGTGCTCACTCGTTGCTTCTCCATTGGCAGGACGATGGATCGATAAATCGGGACCCAGGCCAGCGTTGTTAGTGTCGGCAATGTTAATGACATTGGGGTCAGTGTGGATCGTGACATTGAATCAAACTTCGCCGGTGATCAGTGTGTGTTTGGCTTTAGCTGCCTTCGGAATTAGTAACGGGTTGAACAATGTCGGTATGCAGGCGGCCTTATTCAAAAGTTCACCGAAAGAAATAATCGGTGTAGCATCCGGATTATTTAGTACTTCAAGATACTTTGGAACCATTCTCTCTTCATTGTTGATAGGCATCGTTATGGGAGGTAAGTTCAGCTTCGAGGGATTTCGGTTGCTTGGGATTATCCTCACGGTAATTGCTTTGTCCTTGGTTTTCATAAGCCGGCGTCGCCGGGAGTCAGGGCAATTGCAAGAGTCGTAGGTTCATCAAGTTCAATGCTTGGACTCTTCTAAGTGATGCCTAGTGGAAAGCCAAGATATATCTGGTTAAAAGCGAGACTGCACTTAAACGCAACTAACACTGAACGTACGAAACTGATTTTCACAAGAGAAAATAACCGATCCCGCTTTAGCGAGGATTACTCAAGTCTTGTAATAAAAATAGCCACAACATATTAATATTAAGCTATGATTACTTCCCAACTACCCTGAGCCTCATCGGTAATGTACTCAAAGAAATCAAAAATCCGCATAGTACCGACGAATTGCAGCCCGCAAAGGAAAACAGCGAGCAACTGTAGCTGCCAAGTCGTCTCTGCTTATATAGATTTCAAAACAACCGTTCCCCAGTAGAATACCGAGAAACGGCTGCTGATTAAAAGATATCTTTTTAGTTCTGTCTACTTAACAAGGGTATGTCCAGTTCATCTTACGCGCATCCACAAAGTCTGAGGATTTCCCGGAGGAATGATTGATTTTTGGAAAAAGCTTGTGAAACATATGTACAAACTCCGCTTTCGTTATGGTTTTACCTGGTTTGAAGGTCCCATCCGCATAGCCGTTGATAACGCCCTTGTCAACCATTGAACGGATAGATTCGGCAGCCCATTCATATTTTGTCCCATTCACATCAGAGAACGTATTTGCCGCGAATGCGGATTGACTGAAACACAGTGTCACTGCAACCAACGGGATGATAAACCATTTCTTTTTCAACATCTCATTCCACTTCCTTTAGATAAAATTTATATGGAAAATAATCCTCCAGACTCCATGTTATATCGGCTTTTCAAATGCAAACGATGATAATAAACAGATAAAAGCACTTTAAACTGTACTTTTCACAAGGATTTATCACTACCTAACCCCATCCAAGAACCAGCAATTTGTCGGAGCTTTGAGTTAAACTGGCCGTTACCTTAACAGGCGGACGATGCTGAATAACATTACACAATCATCTAATCGACTAAACTTAAACTTATGTATAACCAAATCGCGTTCACTCGATGTAATCGTAATTTTTTAAAAAACCCGCACAAGCGCGGGATTCTTGTGCAAGTTTTGTTCAATAATTTTCTCTTCGATACCAAAATCGAATTCTTTACCGAAGTCGCGTGGAAGGCGAAAGGGAATCGAGCCCTGATGGAATGAGCCGAAAGAGCATAATATTCACGTAGGCTGTAAAGAAACAGTAAAAAACACCCTGATCAAGGAATGAAAACAGTTGCCTTCCCGATCAGGGTGCTTCTAATGTGCACTATTATTGTCACTCCATTTTATTTTTTATAAATTTACAAAAGCCCTCCATTAAAGGAAGGATCTTGTTAGACGCTGAGTATGGCAACTCATATCAATTATGAATGGGGTAATCATAAAGCCAAGTATTATGGACTTACCTTATTTGGTGGCACTTGGAGGTTGTTAGCCGACCATAAGGTGAATAAGTAGCACACAAGGATGAATGCTAAGATAACACCTACTATAGTAAAAACAGTTTTCTTCCTCATTAGCTGCCCTTTGATTGACTATTTTTACTCCAGCTATACAGGATGCGTCCAATAACGAGAGCAGAACCAAGCACGAGGACTGTAGTGTGCCAAGTCCACTCTTGTATGCCACTGAGAAAGACAGGAGCGATGCCTAACGCCAGTCCGATAGCTAATCCTATAATTGTTACTACATCAGGCGCTTTACTACCTTCTCCTTGTCTTTTCTTGAAGTTATTAAATAGTATGTTGCCAGCAATGATTGCAACAAAAAGGACAAGCAAATACATATTCATACTATGCTCCTTAGTTACTTGTTATTTCGAAGTATCCGGGGTGAAAATTAATAGTTTCACCTCTTCCGTAATCGTGTTCCTTCATGCGATTTAGCACTAAACTCATGCCACTACTAAGTATCACCGATGGTACGATTGTTCCTTGCAAGCTGGGGATTGCGGCAAGAATTGAAAATACAAAATTAGCGGTATCTTTTGTATTCTCAATCACTGCTATTTGGTGCTTCGTCTCGTAATCCGAGAGAGTTAACGCATACCCCCACCAGTGCCAACTACCATACATATTCGTGCCAATCTCTTCGTAGTTAGGATTTGCGACAAGTGCCCCATTTTTTGTTTGCAGAATACCATTTTTCAGCTGATCATTTACAGATTCGACAGCTTTAGAATAGTTATTAAATACCCTTTCGCTTACCACTTCTTTTGCAGCAGGATCAAGGACATAATGATCCCCATACAGCTTTATGAACTTTTCAATATCCGTGATAGCATTTAAGGTTTCGGCGTCTACGCTCAATTGTTTAACCTCTTTGTTTGCTTCTGCTTGTTCCGATTGTTGAATAGGTGCGGCAGATGCTGCCATTGGAGCTACTGCCGCAAGAGCCAAAACACCTGTAAGGATTACTGCTGTGTTTTTGGACTTCAATTGACACACTTCTTTTTCATTTTTTTAATGGTGTGTGTTGTTAGTTCATGATGTGCTAGACTTAACCATTATACCACAATAAAAGGAAATGTTTGTATAAAATTATAAGAATTTTGGAAAATTATTCTTTGGAACCATTTTTCCAAATAAAAAACCCCCTCATTGTGGAAGGGGTTTCAAGGTGATTTAATTTCTAGTAATTCATTCCATGATTGTTAGGCTGAAAGCTATTCGCTCCATGATTGTTCGGGGCGACTAACGCTCCTATGTTGCTCACGCTACCGAGCAGAAACAAAGCTACTGCCATCATACATAATGCCTTTTTCATCTTTTAACACCCTTTCTAGAATAGTTTTGTTCAATACATTATATTCATTTAGCTGTTCTTTAGATGCATGTTCGCTAAACGAAATAAATAATGCATTAATCTTTTTGAATCCCGTATCATCTTTGAGTTTATCAGACATTCTCAAAGCTTTGAGCACTATATTTAGTGCATTGGAATATTTCCCATTTTTGAGGTTATATAGAGCCATAAGATAGAGATGATCTATATAATAACGTATATTGGCTTCCGTTTCATACTCTCCGTCTAAAGAGTCCAGCGTAGGTTCAAATTCTTTCAATGCCCAATCAACGTTATAGTCGTATTTTATAGCTGCTTCCAAAATCGTTATGATTCCCGGCAACAACTCTTCTTCTTCACTTTGATGTATAAATTGAACATATTCAGGAAGCGTATCCATCTTTCCTTCCAACAAGTCAAGGACGTATGTATTTGCTCGTGCAAACATCCTGAAATGAGCCACATCAGCTTGCCCTTCCTCGTCCAATCCGTATATCCAGCCCAATTCAGTGTACTTTTCGATGCAATCTCTGGCTGCTGCGTAATCGCCCATCTTCTGTAATGCAACACCTTTTGCTACCATTGCATATCCAAAATAAAAGGCAATACTTCGTTTAAGTCTTCTAGTATCAACTCTTGGCTGCCCTTTTGCTTGTCTAAGTTGGTCTTCCTCATACAATTCTTTGATTGAGTGGTGGAGTTTATCCGCAATATGCACCATAGCATCCCAATCTTCTAGTGAAAATTCTGCTCGTAACATGTCTGTCAAAAGGTTTATGTCAGTTATTGATTCCAAAACAGATGCATTAAACATATAGCTACCTCCTGATTACATTTTTAACCATACTATAACATATTTGGTCGTTGGTCAATTACGTAGTTAAGTATTATGTGGAAAAAGGTCATGTCCCGTTCCTGGCTCACCAGCCGATTGAACACCCTCCTCATCCTGCGTGAAATACACTTCCAGTTCGTTCATCCGTTCAAAGTCAAACCGCACACTGCCAAGACTACCGTTAATCTCGAATGAATTTGTGCTCCGGTGTCCGGCCGCAAACCGTGTGGCCTCGAAGCTGCCTAGCGCACCTCCGGCGAAACGTGCCAGGAACAGCGTGGCATCATCGACCTTTACTTCCCCCATCGGCGCATTCGCCCCGGCGCTGCCCTTGGCGCTCAATCCGGTCATCTCCAAAGCCAGCGGGCGCTGCTTGATGAACGTCTCGCTCATGCCGATCACTTCATGGAACTCGCCGACCAGGAAACGGGCGAGATCAATCAGATGGGCGCCAAGATCACCATGAGAGCCAGAACCGGCCACTTCCTTTTGCAACCGCCAGACCAGCGGGAAGGACGGGTCCATGATCCAGTCCTGAAGGAAAAAGGCTCGGAAGTGATAGATTTTGCCTAGGCGACCGCTCTCGACTAGCTGCTTCGCCAGCTGGACAGCCGGGGAGAAGCGGTAATTGAAGCCGATCATATGGCTGACGCCCGCCTCCTCCGCTGCCTGCAGCATGTCACGGGAATCCGCCAGCGAGAGTGCAAGCGGCTTCTCACAGAACAGATGCTTGCCGTGGAGGGCAGCCTCAACGACAATTTCCTTATGAACATCACTTGGTGCGTTGATATCAATAAGATCAATATCGTTACGTTTCACCAGATCACGCCAATCGGTAACACTCTCGCTCCAGCCGAACTGGCGAGCGGCCGCCTGAACCCCCTGTTCGTTGCGTCCACAGATGACGGACATCTCCGGCTGCAGCGGGGCACTTGGGAAGAACATGGGCAGACTGCGGTAAGCGTTGCTGTGCGCCTTGCCCATAAATTTATAGCCAACCATTCCGATACGAAGACGATTAGACATGTCGATACCCTCCTGTTGGATCTGAGTTCCAACCCATTGTTGACGGTGCGGTTATTGACGAATGGATGACGCCCTGATAATCAGCTCCGTGGACAAAAGCTCTCTTATCGAGGCGCACCCGGTCAGCGCCAGGGCTGGAATTCGGTCCTGAGAATCCGGTATAAGCTTCGAAGCGGCAAGCTCCCCCATCGCATAAAAGGGAACACGAACACTGCTCAGCGGCGGAACGGCCATCTCGGCGGTATCCGAATCGTCATAGCCTACGAACGCCGGGAACCGGTCTACTCCCAGTCCGCGCTCGCGCAGACCCTGCATCACTCCGATCGCCATCCGGTCATTCGCTGCAAATACGGCATCAATATCATTTAGCCTGCCTGCGATTGTAGCCGATGCTTCGAGCCCGCTTCGACGGCTGTAATTGCCCTCCAGAAGCAGCTCGTGATCATATTCAATACCCGCCTCCTGAAGCGCGGTGCGGTACCCCTTCAATCGTTCAGTACTGTTGGAATAGATATCCGGGCCGTTGAGAAAGGCAATCCGCTTGCACCCCTGCTCAATGAGGTGACTAACAGCCGTCCGGCTTCCCTCCACATGGTCTGCATCCACTTCACAGAACGACTGTCCTGTAAAATGATGATTCATGACGCAGAACGGACGACCTTCTTCCTGAAGTCTCTTAAGCGCTTCCAATTCATCTTGGTCATCCCTGGCTCCAAGAATGATACAGGCATCGACCTTTTGCTGGCGGAAAAGACCGCTGTAATCCATCCCTTCCCCTGGCTTCCGGAACAATAGTAGCAGATCGTGCCCGCTATCCCTGGCCTTGCTTCCGATGCCACTCAGCATCTCGGAAAAAAAATAGGCTGAGAACAGATGCGCCTTTGGTACATAAGGCATAACCACACCAAGATGACCACTCTTGCTTCGGGCAAAGTTGCGGGCAAGCGCACTGGGAACATATCCAAGCTGATTGGCGGCATCCAGAACCCTTCTCCGCGTCTCTTCCTTGATGGGACCGGCCGCGTTCAATACCCGCGACACCTTCGCTTCAGACACGCCGGCGAACTCTGCTACTTCCTTGCGCGATGCGATATTGCCCACCTCCAGTTATTCAATGTACGCGCGTACATTTCTCATGCAGTCATCCCTCTGTCAATCCCAAAGTTATCCGTTAACCATCTCTCGTTCTTTTTTGTACTGCTTTTGACCTTAACGTGATCGTATTTCTTTTCCCATTTTTATTTCTCCTTGTTTTAAGCACAAAAACAAGAGAACGCAAAAAAATATTCATACCCTGTAAAATTTTTTTGCATTCTCATTTGTAACGATAGTTTTAAAAATATAGTTTTTTCCATCTTAATCCATTTCTGTATTTTACATCAGCTTTGTGGATGTTCAGCTCTTTCTATCTTCTTTGGTAATCAGAGAGCTGTAGGCTGGAATCATGACTGTTCCTTTCTTCACCTTCACATCCTTCGAGGTAGAAAAGACCACTTTCCACTTGCCCTTATCCGAATCTTTAATCTGCAGGGTAACCGACTCTCCGGACAGGTTATGAAATACATATAATGTTTCTTTGCCTGAAGTGCGTTTATATGCGGTTACGCTGGCAGTTCCTGTTTGGATCGTTTCCAGACTGTCGCTGCGGAGAGCTTCATGTTCTTCCCTCAGACGGATGAGCTTGCGGTAGCTTTCCAGTAGGGAATCATCGTTCCGCAGCTGCGCTTCAACCGATACCTCGCCTGTGTTGTATTTGGGTTTCTCCCACGTCGTTTGACCGGGGCCATCTCCCTTGTACCAGCGCATAGGCTCTCGTAAATACTCATCAGGCTTTTCACCCTTCATCCCGATTTCTTCCCCGTAATAAAGGAACGGCTGCCCTGGCAACGTCAAAAGAATCGAAGCGGCCAGCTTGGCTTTTCGCACATCCCCGCCCAGTTCGCTCATGACACGGGTCTGATCATGGTTGCTCAGGAATGGAGCATCGAGTGTCGCCTTATTGTACGATTTGTACAATTTCAGCGTTTTCTCGGCGAATGTCGCAATCCCCTGATCCCGACCATTTTTTATGGAATTCAACATCGTTCCGCCCAGGTCAAAATTAAAGAGGGAGTGAAGCGGTCCGAAGTAAGGAGCTATCGTCTCCGGTTTGTCCCATACCTCCCCTGCGAGATATACATTTGGATTTACCTTCTCCATCTCGGAGCGGAACTCATTCCACCAGGCGATGTTTTTATCGGCCCCCTCCTTTGTCTGTCCTTTAAAAATATGCATCGCTGCGTCAAGCCGGAACCCGTCTGCACCCTGCTGCAGCCAATACTTGCCGACCTTGATCATTTCTTCACGAACCTCGGGATTGTCAAAGTTCAAATCCGGCATTCCTGACCAGAATGTTCCGTAGAAATACCCTTCACCATTCGGATTCTTATGCCATACCTGTTGTCCCCATGAGCCTTTTTCATCTAGATCAGTGTTCTTATCTGCCCACACGTAATAGTCGCGATATTTGCTTTGCGGGTTGGCGCTGGCCTCCTTGAACCAAGGATGATCGCTGCTCGAATGATTGATAACAAGATCCATGATCACCTTGATGCCTTTTCGGTGCGCTTCTTTCATCAAGGTGCGGAAATCATTCAGATTTCCATACTGAGGATCCACTTGATAGTAGTCGGTTACATCGTATTTATGGTAGCTTGGGGACGGATTGAGTGGCATGAGCCAGAGACCGCTGATCTGTAGATCCTGACCCGAGCTTGGCTTGCCGTCGTTTAGGTAATCAAGCTTTTGTGTAATCCCTTTCAAGTCACCATGCCCGTCTCCATTCGAATCATAAAAAGAATTAATATAAATTTCATAAAACACGCCGCTTCCAGTAGAAACTGGAGGCTTATGCCCGTTCATTTCCTGCTCGGCCATTGCACCTGAAGCGAACATCATGAGCATAGGCACCGTTAACATGGCGGTGGACAATTTTCTTAAGCGTTTGTTGCGTGTCAAAACATATCAACTCCTTTAATCGTTATGGATGCGTCTCCATTATAAAGAGAAAAAATCCAAAAAAGGAGGATGTTATTATCTGTTTTGGTGGAAAATATCGATCTTTTTGTTATATTTTTGTTCAGATCCGCTAAATCGTTCTTTGAATCACGCTTTTGGTTGCTGCTGCCTCAAAAATCGTCTCAATCAACACCAGCACACGGTGTACTTCTTCGCTTTTGATCGCAAGTTCGGCTTTTCCTTCGATAGAGGAGACAAAATTTTCATAAAAGCTTTCTGTTGCAGCAGTTAATTCTTGAATCGGGAACTTAAGGGTGGATTTCTCCGACGGTGGCGCCATCGTTTTTGTCAATCCTTGACCTGCTCGAATCGGTTTGGGTTCCACATAAGCAACATCGGGATTTCGAGTGACGATTTCTCCACTTAAATCCCAATCCCTGATCACTGCGGTCCCTTCGGTTCCTTTAATATACCAACGTGGCAGCTTTACGTAATTGGTCGTCCCCACTTCAATGACTGCTGTCAGACCGTCCTTGAACTCAATAAAGCTGGTAAAGCCGTCATCCACTTCGGTCCCCAAAATATAGCTTAAGGTTGCAGTAACGCTCTCTATTTTGCTATCTGTAATCAGAAGCAACTGGTCCAACAGATGAACTCCCCAATCCAGCAGCATTCCTCCTCCATAAGCCTTTAGTTGCCGCCAATCCCCTGGAATGCCGTTTGCCCCCTGAACCCGTGATTCCAGATGGAAAAGCTCACCCACGTTCTTCTTGCTGATTATATCTTTAATAATCCGGAAATCTTCATCCCATCGGCGGTTCTGGTGAACCGTAAACACGCGATTTTCTTTCTTCGCCACCTCGACAATATCCAGGAAATCCGCGCTCGTTATCGTAACCGGCTTTTCACATATGACATGCTTTCCGGCTTGCAGTGCCTGGATTGCGATTTCTTTATGCACGTCATTAGGCGTTGCTATCAAAACAATATCCACGGCCTGATCGGTCAGAACGGCATCCAGACTGGCGTAGGTTTTATAGCCGGCAGCCGCAGCCAATTCCATACGGTAGTCGACAATATCATACACACCGGCTATGGCAAGTTGCTGAACAGGTTCGATCAATTGAACATGGTAGCTTCCCATGCCTCCATACCCGATAATGACTACATTATATATCCGATTTCCCATTTTCATTTTCCTTTCACTCCTGAATTAGCCCACCAGATATCAAGCGGTTGCTCACGGATCAAAAACGATTGTAGATTGATTGCAATATAATATGCCCATAAATCCGCAAAGCTTTGATTATGACATCGTAGATCTCCCTTCACTTCGTGGATAGCTCTATCATACAAATCTCATGAAAAGCTTTCTTCCTCATTTCTTGCCGTTTTATTCCCGAATATTGTCCTGCGGTATTTCAATGGTGATGTGCCTGTTGCTTCCTTAAAAAGATGATGAAATGTCTTCACGCTGCTGAAACCTGCAGCCTCTGCAACCTCGGTGATCGGATTGTTTTCATTCAGCAAAATCCATTTGGCCTTATTCAGCCTGTATTCATTCAAAAATGATACAAAGGTCATCCCCGTATTCTTCTTAAACAGCCTGGCGAAATAATGGGGACTGAACCCCATATATTCAGCTACATTCCTCAGCGAAATGGTTTCATGAAAATGGCATTCCACATATTCAAAAATACGTTCCAGTTTGTAAAGCATGTCCTTGGATTGTGTTAAGTTTCTTTCAGAGATTGCGGGAAGTCTTGTCACGCTTCTCGGTACTTCCCGCAAAATAAGAGTCAACATCTCAAACAGTTTGGCTTTGATCATATAGGCATAACCTTCTCGGCGGCGGACATTCTCATCATAAATGCTTTGAATCAGCGGCAGCATTTTAGCTGCTGTTTCTTTTGACCATTTCCAACTCGATTGTTCCATCTCCGTAAATATAGATCTAAGAGAGCGCTTCTGATCCCTTAATGTGGATACCTCCTGAAAAAAGCTCAAATCAAATTGAATAACCACCCGTTCGCTGTCAGGAGAAGCCAAGAAATAATGAACATCACCACCATTTATAAATTGTACTTCGCCCTGTTTCATACGTATCGAAATATCGTTAATTCCCAGATCCAAGGTTCCCTGGGTGACATAAATAATTTCAATTTCTTTATGCCAATGAGGATCACATAGCACGTCGCCTTTATTAATAAAACTCCGGAAAGGAAAATGTCTATCAAGCTCCGGAATCTCTAAGTACAAATTCATTTTGGTAGACTCCTTTTGTCGTAAAATTAATTCAAAAAAATTCTCTTCCCAATTCTCTCCCCTTTGAATTGTAAGCGTTTTATATTCTTTTTTCTATCACAATAGTTACAGCTACTATCAAGCAAAAACAATTGGTATTCATAAAAATATGACAATGTTTTTACATTTTTTATATAAATACATATATACTTTTCCATATAAATGGTATAATATAGTAAGAGGACAGCATTCATTAAATATAACTATGGAGGGACAGGCCTTGAAGAGACTATTCGCTTTAAGTTGTGCTTTCTATCTGTTAATCGGCGTCACCAGCGTGCTTCTAGGAGCATTACTGCCGGTTCTGCTGCCTCACTATGGACGGGGATACAGCGATGGCGGATTACTGCTGTTTCTGCAGTTTTTCGGATTCCTTGTCGGCGTTCTCCTCTCCCCTTTGATGGCTCTGCATATCGGTCGCAAGTCGATGCTGTCCATTGCTTTGGTCAGTATCTTAACAGCTTGTGCCATCCTGGGTCTACTTCCCTCATGGACCTGGGTCATCGTAATGACCATCTGGGTTGGCTTCGGCTCAGGTATCATTGAATCGTCCATCGGAGCATTCACGATTGAGTTCACTGAGGAACAGAAAGCCGTGGCCATGTCCAAGCTGGATGTTTATTTTGCACTTGGTGCACTGCTCATTCCGGCAGTAGTAAGCCTGTATATCTGGCTTGGAATGTGGTATCTGACCTTCTACACCATCTCCCTTCTGACGCTTATCATAGCGCTGTTCTGGCTTACAATGCCTGCCTCCTCCTCTTCCCATCTTGCCCAAGCAGATCTCCGAACCTCTGAACGTTCTGTAGAACAAGCCCGGTACTCGGGACAGCACCGTCTGTTGCTGGGCATCTTCATTGTATTCTTCTTTGTATATATGGGTCTTGAACTGGGGCTCATGAACTTCCTGCCCTCTATTCTGATCGAGACGCTGCAGCTTCGGGAATCCGTAGCCTCGCTGGGTGTCAGCCTGCTCTGGATTGCAATGATCATCGGCCGTATGTTCTCAGGAAGGATTGCAGAGTCATCAGGATATATTCCTTTCCTGCTGTGGAGCGTAATCGGAACTTTCTGCTTCTTAGTTGCCATGGTGTTTATAACCAACCAGTTGGCTACATATCTTCTGGTTTTTGGTGCAGGGTTATTCATGTCCGGTCTCTTCTGTATCGCGCTTGTCTATGCGAACATGCTAATGCCCGGAATGACCGAGCGAACCACCAGCATTCTAATTGCTTCGGGCGGAATTGGCGGTTCGGTGCTTCAATATGTAATAGGCTGGAGCATGAGCGAATGGCCGGTGACTGCTACCCTCTGGATTCTTGGGGCTTTTAGTCTAATTCTACTGCTTGCGGTTATTCTTTCACATCTGTGGAATGGCAGGAGCAGCCGGGTAGTTGAATCCCTTGGTCATCAGGGCAAGGAAGGATGAGATCATTTTATCTTGGGGGAGGTGAGGCCTGCCGCGTCATACTGCAACAAAGGCTGAGATCGCTTTGTTATTGGGGGAGGTGATGTCTGCTGCGTTTCGCTGCAACAGGGGCTGTACTTTTAAAGATGTACTTATATGAGAAATGTATATCTGATATGGAGGGAAAGTATTGTGCAAACCTTAACCAAAGAACGCTTCAGATACGGAAAGGGCATTACTCTGATTGACGATTCAGGTAAGGAGTATTTGGATGGTGTATCCGGCACCTTCAACCTGTCGCTCGGTTATAATCACCCTCATGTCGTTACCAAAGTACAGGAACAAGTCGCCAATCTTGCCCATATGTCCTCATCCTTTACCGAGCCTTACGTCGAGGAGGTCCTGGATCATTTGATCCAGTATACGCCGAACGGCATCGACGCGGGATGGATGAGAGATATTACCGGCTCCACGGCGAACGAATGTGCTGTGAAGCTCGCCCAGAAATATACCGGAGAACTGGATATAATCAGCCTGTATCTTTCTCATCATGGGCAGACCCAGTTTGCAACAGGCATATCCGGTAACGCCTTCCGGCGGAGGAAATTTCCCAACTCGGCTGCAGCAAACTCCCTCCATGTGCCTGCTCCCTACTGCTATCGCTGCCCGTTTAATTCTTCACCTGACAAATGTGGACATCAATGCGTCGAAGCCATATCGGATGCCATTGAATATGCAAGCTCAGGCTCTGTGGCTTGCATGATTATTGAACCCATCCTAGGCAATGGAGGCAATATCATCCCTCCTCCGGGATATTTCAAGCGTCTCCGTCAGTTGTGCAACGAGTACGGGCTGATTCTGATCGCTGACGAGGTACAGACAGGGATTGGGCGGACAGGCTACATGTTCGCAAGTGAGCTGTTTGATATCCAGCCGGATATCATTACCCTCGCCAAGGGTCTGGGCGGCATCGGTGTTCCGGTTGCAGCAGTACTGATGCAGTCTCGTCTCAATGTTCTGGAGAAACACGAGCACTCATTCACCTCGGGCAGCAATCTGATCTCAGTCACGGCAGCCAAATCCACGCTGGAGGTTGTGTCCGAGCCTGGTTTTCTGGAAGCCGTTCGCTCGAAAGGAAGCCTGCTCGGGACCCTGCTGACAGAGTTGGCCGACAAGCATGACTGCATCGGGGAGGCTCGCGGCGTCGGACTGATGTGGGGATTGGAGATTGTCGACAAGGATGATGCCCCGGACGCAATCAAGTGCAATGGGATTATCGACCGAGCTTTTGCAGAACAACAGCTGATTCTCAGAGGTTCCCGTTATGGTTACGGCAATGTGGTCAAAGTGAGACCTTCTCTCACAGTTACGGAAGACGAGATTGTCGAAATTGTCAAGCGGCTTGACGCCGTTTTGGCCACCCTTCACTAACTATCTGCCGAACAGGCAAAAGGAGGACTATTCATGCTTGCACTGGTATACAAATCAGCCTGGGATGTGGCTCTTGAGGAAAGACCCGTCCCGGAAATTACCAAGGATAACCATGTTCTCGTCCGGATTCGGGCGACAGGTGTATGCGGTACGGATCTAGGCATCATCAGCGGCAAATATCATGCCGTGCCATCCACTATCCTGGGCCACGAATCAGCGGGGGAAGTGATCGCTGTAGGATCAGCCGTCAGTTCAATGAAGCCTGGGGACCGGGTGGTGATTGATCCGACGTACTACTGCGGTCAATGCGATATGTGCCGGACAGGAAGACAGAACCATTGTACACATAAATCCGTAACGGAGACTGGAGTTAGCGCCGACGGCACGTTCACTGATTATTATGTGACCGAGGATCGGTTTCTCTACAAGCTGAAGGATCATATCAGCTACGAAGAAGCGACACTGACCGAACCGCTGAGCTGCATGCTAACCGGAATCAACCAGATTCACCTGCTGCCAAACTTTACAACCGTCATTTTGGGCGCAGGACCGATTGGGATTCTGTACAGTTATGCTCTTGCTTCCAAAGGCGTAACTGGCTGCCTTGTTGACATCTCGAAGGAGCGGCTCGCCATAGCAGATTCCGTTGCCCCCGAGCGGTGGTCCGTGCACGCCACACTGGAGTCAGCCATTCATGAGCTGGCACCGCTAAAGAATCAGGTAGATATGATTGTAGATACCACAGGCGTAGTTGGCACCCAGGTACTATCCCGCCTTACGAGCGGCGGATATCTGATGCTGGTGGGACTAAGAGACGGGACAAGCTCGTTTAATCCGAAGGAGGTAGTTGACCGTAGCCTTAAAATCATCGGTTCGATTGACTCCCTGGGCACGTTCTCCACTGCTCATTACCTGATTGAGCAGCAAATCGTTCCTGCCAAAAAAATCATTACCCACTCCTATCCGCTGGAAGACTACCAGGAGGCCTTTTTAACCCTCGGATGCAATATCAACGAGCGGACACTTCAGCCTTCTTCACAGGCGATCAAGGTTGTGCTGCAATCGAACGGCTCCGGTAACTAATCCGGGTACTAACAAGGGGGATATTGGACATGACAACCATTCATCATGATGCACAGCCGAATAACGAATCCGTAAGAAGCCCATCAGCATCCGTTCCGATCAAGGCAGTCATTTTCGACATGGACGGGGTGCTGGTAGACAGCGAACCGATTTATTTTGAGATCGAGCGCAGTTCCTTTGCCCATTTCGGTGCGCCCATGACGGAAGAAGAGCACCACACCTATGTGGGAGTGACACTCGAATCCATGTGGCGTCAAGTACTGGACAGACATCGTCTCACCAATTCGGTGGAAGAGGTGCTGTCCTATCACCGGAAAAATGTGATGCAGACGATGATTGCACACGAAGGCCTTGTGGCGATCGACGGACTTGAGCGGTGGCTGGACTGGCTGCAGGAGAATGGGATTCCGGTCGCGGTGGCCTCTTCCTCTCCGCGGACACTGATTGATCTCATCATGGATAAGACAGGGCTTGGCCGTTACTTCAATATTCGAATCACTGGAGAAGAAGTGTCGCAGGGTAAGCCGGCCCCGGATATTTTCCTACATGCCGCCGAGCAGCTTGGTATTGCCCCGGCCCATTGCATCGTTATTGAGGATTCACGGAACGGTGTCCAGGCAGCCAAGAGTGCGGGCATGCGCTGTATCGGCTTCCATAACCCGGGCTCGGGCCAGCAGGACCTGTCCAGAGCCGATCGCCGAATTATCAGCTATGACGACCTGTGGGCGATTAAAGAGGGCCTGCCATTCGAGGAGCAGCTGCCTGCCAAAAACAAGAGTCGAAATGTTCCAGATGGCATATCCCCTTTATAATCATATGGAATCGTCCAATCTTTAATATGTTTGAGGGCAATAAATAATGCCCCTTGGAATACACACTGGAGAATATCATTTATCCTGCCCTGTGTGTACTCTAAGGGGCGTGCTTTACATCGAATTGGTCTGACTGAATCGAATACGTTCCTCAGTTGATTCCTCAGCTTAGAAAAAGGCTTGGGTCACGACTTCACGCTAAATACGACCAACGTTATATAGATGATTCACAATCTCTTCGAGAGTTTTATCATCATTCTCCTCCTATTTCAAAGATTTATGACCCTCTCCTATACTCGGAATCTTCATAATTTTTATCTTTATTCCCTTTATGTTTAATATTAAACCTCAAACTTAGTTATCTTAGAAATTGTTTCATGGTAGCCTTCTAATACATCATTTATGATATCTTTTACACTCTTAATCTCAGTTATTAGTGGTACTATTTGCCCCACCATAACAGCGCCCTTCTCTTCAACGTCGCCCTCCAGCATTGCCTTTTTTAAAGAACTTTCAGCAACTTCTTTTAGTTTTACTGCGGCCTCTCTTTTGCTATATTTGTTTTCAATTTCAGTCATTTCCACCGAAAGCTTGTTCTTCAATTGTCTGCATGGCTCATCAGTAGAATACCCTGTTATGACAGTCTCCATATCACCAGCTTTTAACATGGCATCTTTTACATTTGCATGTACTACTGTTTCCTCTGCGCACATAAAAATGGTTCCCATTTCAATGCCATCAGCACCAAGAGCGATAGCTGCTGCCATTCCTCTTCCATCTGCAATACCACCAGAGGCGATCACTGGTACAGATAAGCAGTTCGCTGCTTGTGGAACAAGAACCGTTGTTGCTTCATAAGTAGTATGTCCGCCACCTTCCCAGCCTTTTACAATAACTGCATCTGTACCAGCCTTCTCCGCAGTAATGGCATCTTGAATTGTACTTGCTTTAACGATTACCTTTATTCCTAATTCATGCCATATAGAAAAGTATTTTTGGGATAACTCTAAATCAAGGCCCACGAGCGTATCTGCATAAATGACTGGTGGCTTTTCCTCTGAAGCAACTTTTGTTACATGATCTAATAATTCAGAAGTCATAATTACATTGATTGCAAAGGGTTTATTCGTCATATTTCTTGTAGCAATAATCTGGTCCCTTATAAAATCTAATGGAGCAAATCCTACTCCTAATACACCAAGACCTCCACTTTCAGAAACCGCTGCAACTAATGGTGCTGTTGAAACCCAAGCCATAGGTCCTTGAATAATTGGTTTTTCAATCCCTAAAACTTTACATAACCGATTGTTTGACATGAAATATTCTCCTTTTCATACTATGTTTTTCTTTTTTGGCGTTAGAGTGTCGACAGTATCTTGTGATCAACGTGGATACCATTTTAAACAAAATACTTTTTATATTAAGATTATAATAAAGAAAAAAGGCCCAGAATATCAGTAAGCTTTACCCTGAATGTTGCTTAAACAACAGTTCCAATAGCTTTTGTTGTTTTCAAATAAATGAATACTAATTAAATGAATGAATTGGAGTGTGACAAATATTGAATGAGATAACAGACTTACGTGTTGTGAAAACACTCGAAAATATAAAACATGGGTTTACTAAATGTATTAGTCAAAAAACCTTCTCATCTATTTCCGTAAAAGATATTACTACTGCGGCGAGAATTAATCGTTCTACACTCTACAAATATTACGAGGATAAATATCAACTAAGAGAATCACTGATAAAATCGACCTTGGAAGAACTTTCAAACAATATCAATCTGGCATCTTTTAATTTGGAAAATAATAAAATGAATGAATCTTTGGAGGCGTTAAGAAAACAACTCCAATTTATGTATGATCATAAAGACTGGTACCTCATATTGTGGAATAAAAATATGGAGTTATATGTCTATGAAGATATGGCACGTATATTTGAAAGGAGAACCGGAGAATGTCTTCGTGAAAATAGCAATGGAACAGAAATTACGAGGAAGGAACTTTCAGAAAAACAGGAGCTATTAACTCGCTTGTTTGCATCATCTGCAATGACAACGGTTAAATGGTGGTATGAATATTCACCCAATATGACTCCAAAAGATGTGGCAAATATAATTATGGATAATATCAAATTTGGAATGCATCGTACCTTTTTTCAAGTTACATGAACTGGCTAATACATATAGAGAGGATACCCTTCATCGATGTCGCTACCAACATGGATGGCAACCCGAAACCTGCTGCGTACATCTTTCTTCAATCGGCAGGGGCAATGAGTACGCACAGGCTTAAGGGCCGTTCACAGCAAGCGAATGGAACCGCAATCATTAAGTAAAAGCGGTGACCTCTGTTGGTTTGATGGCTACGATGCGCAATCGACGGGTGTCGGCCATCCATTGACCTCCCTGGTCAAGTTGTGGCTTAACCTTTGCCTCAATGGCGCGATAGATGGATGCTTTGTCGGCGGAGGTGACGTCCGAGAAGAAATAATCAGCAAACTTGTCCAGCCAGTCCCGCAGCCCAGTGTCTGCCTTGAGCGGAGTGGGTCTGTCGAAGTGTTGTGCCAACGTGACACGGAAGCCGGTCTGCTCCAGCAGGCTGGCGTATTCCCCAATGGTGGGAAAATACCACGGATTCCGTCCCGCCCATGTATAACCATGCGCCTCTAGCGCCTGCTGCATGGCAGTAGTCAGCATGGCGACATTGCCGTTGCCCGCGAATTCGGCCACGAATCGCCCTCCTTCCCGGAGGGCCAGCCAGATGGAGCGGGCGACAGCTTCAGCATCCTTGATCCAGTGCAAAACTGCATTCGAGAACACAGCGTCAAAGGGGACATCTGTCCGGTAATGACAAGCGTCTTCCACCTGGACATTCAGAAAAGGGTACTTCTGTTTAGCCCGCATCACCATCTCCTCCGACAGGTCGAGACCTGTGGGTATTGCTCCGGCGGCTGCAATCTCGGCGGTCAAGTCCCCATTCCCGCAGCCTACATCCAGGATTCGTTCTCCGGCTCGGGGCTGCAGTAAGGACAAGAGCCCGGGTCCCAGGCCGGCTACTAAATGCAGCCTATCATCATTCGTTCCCGTATTCCAGTGATTGGTAGAGGGTTTGCTGCACATAGTTTCAGTCTCCTTTTACACAAATATTATAAAGACTTTGCAGATACATGTTATCTACAAATAACCAAAGCTTGGCATGGTCCTTTGCAAGCACAAGGACCATGCAGCTTGATCCGTAAGCTCAAGCATTCTAAAGCTAAGGACTTATTTACGGAAATGTATTACAGATCTAATGTATCCATGATAACTATTATACTACCGTGCTGTCAAGAAGCCTTTCGAAGAAGCTGTTTGACTTTTTTGTTAATGATGTTCAATATGACACTGGAATCCCGGTCTATCCATCTGTATTGTAATATGCTTGATCTCGTATTGTTCATTCAACAACCTCTGTGCCTGTTCCATCACAACACTACTGTAGATCGGATCTTGAATGATAATATGGCAACTCAGCAACGGAACATCCGATGATAACGCCCATACATGAAGATCGTGTACTTCAACAACATGCTCAAGATCAAGCAGGGATTGCTTAATTTGATCTGTGTTCATATTCAGCGGCGTACCTTCCATCAAAATATGAATGGAGTCCCGGGTCACCCGATAAGCACTGATGATTACCAGAATCGCGACCAATATACTGGCAATCGGGTCAGCCAAATTCCAGCCAAAGAACATAATCAGCAATGCGGCTACAATCGCACCTACAGAACCTAACAAATCCCCTAATACATGTAGAAAAGCACTGCGAATATTGAGATTTTCAGATGTATCTCCTCTCATTAGAATAAAAGCAGCAGCTACATTGACGAGCAGGCCAAGCACTGCGATGGTCAGCATTCCTGAAGTCATGACCCCAGGTGGGTCAGAAAGCCGTTCGAAAGCTTCCCAGAAAATATAAATCGATATCAGGGCAAGCGCTAAGCCATTGATAAAAGCGGCCAGTACTTCAAAGCGCTTGTAGCCAAACGTCTTTGACTTACTTGCTTGCCGTTGTCCCCAGGTCATCGCCAGATAACTTAACCCCAATGCACCCGCATCACTGAGCATATGCCCCGCATCAGATAACAGTGCCAGGCTATTAGTCAGTAATCCACCAATAAATTCAATGATCATATAACCAGCAATTAGAAAAAATGATAACTTCAAAGCATTTTTGTTCGCTCCATGTCCATGAGAATGCCCGTGGCTATGGGAGTGCCCATGTCCGTGAGCATCTGAATGCTTGCTGCCTTTAGAATGATCGTGTTGATGATGCTGGTTGGAATCATGTTCGCATGTCGTATTATGGTTATGCGGGTGACTCTTCTTATTCATCTACATGCCTCTCTTCTTTGTAAATTTTGGTGATACACATTTCAAATTAATATATGAGCACCTATTCATATATTATAAATGGTCCGAGTGTAATCTGCAAGAATAATATCAAAATGCTAGCTGTAGTCCCTACGAAAAAAGCTTGAGGACTTGCCCTCAAGCTTCACGGAACAACATATACGTTTAATTAATCCTTTCATTAACAGCCAAAGTAACCAACTCCACTACTTACATTAGAGGATTTACATGCAAATCCTGGTCTGCTTCAGTGAAAACCCAGCGGGTAAAGGTAACTTCCAGGCCGTCTCGAGTCGGTGAACAAGTAAAGGGCCCTGCTTGATTACCGGAAGTATACGGGAAACGGGCTACTCGAATGGTTCTCCATCCGTGGTTCTCCGTGCGTGCCCGAATAATCACAGCATCCTTCATAATGGAAGCGCGGATGGTCACCTCTTCCCCCTTCCATTCCGGTACAGCAGTCAAAGACCAGTCGGAATAACCATCCGTTACCACTGCAGACAGCTGAGGAACTCCATCGTTGATTTCAATTCCTGCTTTAATCCACTGCTCTGGTCCCTGATATAATAAAATACCCGCTTGATCATAAAGCTCTGTAAAGGATGTCAGCAGAAACGACACCTCCACTGCGTTGTCCGTTTCCCAATCGGCTAACAGAGCAGCACCATCTTCAAATTCAAAACCGTTTAATGTCTTTTTCCAAAAATCTCTTCCCTTTTCCGGTACAACCTTTAGATGGTTGCCCTCTTGCCGCACTGACAAAGGCTGGTTAATCCACTTGCCTGTCTCCCAATTTATCATGTTTTTGATCACGTGCTAAATCCTCCTTTACCATTCCCTTCCACATCTTGATTGTATCACAAATGACTAGCAATTACGGAGTAAAGGCGACTACCCACGCCCCGATTTTGCACAATCATCACTTGCAATGAGATAGACAGATATTATTCAGATATTAAACCATATTTTACAAAGCTTTTATAAAGTCCGTCTGCCTCAACGTGGTCTGTAATATCATCTGCAATTTCCATCAAACCTGGTTTTGCATTGCCCATAGCAATGCCTACAGCGCAATATTCGAGCATCTCGGCATCGTTCATTCCGTCTCCAATGGCAATCGTCTGTTCCCGAGGTAGACCCAAATAGTTTAGCAAATCAGCAATGGCAATGGCCTTGTGAATGCCAGGAATCATCATTTCCCCGCTGTCCTTACCAAAAATCGGAACGGTGCACTGGATGACCTCAAATTTTCCCTGGAATTCAGCCTTAATGCGTTCAAAGGGGACATCACTTTGCAGAAAGCAAACCTTATTGACATCGTCTTTATATAGATCAGTCTCTCCATATGTCAAACCCGCGATAAATGGGTGAGGGGAACGCTCCATTTTTTCTCTAGCCACAGGGTCGTTCTCAACATCTCCATAGATCCTTCTCTCCAGATGAGGTTTTAAATTCTGGCTGGCATAAAGTGCCGAATTGGACTCCAGATAAAAATCAATCCCATGTGTATTAAAGAAATCCACCATATATCGAACACCCTCAGGTGTGACTTTTTTATGATAAAGAATCTCATCACCGAATTCTACATATCCCCCTCCTGCACCAATGAGACCATCAAATCCGATATCCCAAATGGCATCATAAATTTCAGCTTTCGAACGACCTGTGCACAGATATAGCAGATGACCATTCTCGCGTGCTATTTTGCAGGCTTTTTGTGCCGAATCAGGCACCATGCCGTCATCACCAACAAGTGTTCCGTCTATATCGATAAACACAATTTTCTGAGTAGCTCTATCCATTAGTGTGCTGTCTCCCTTGTTTCAACGAATGATGTATTAATGAGATGGTTGTTGTTACGTTCTACAATTACACTGTAATTTGTGTAACGCATTACATGTCAAGTTTTTTTGATGAAATGAAGCTCTTTCCTCAGGTTTGGAGAAGAAGCTTATATTGTTAAAACAAAAAAGCCGCCGATATGGCGACCTCTTATATGCTTAAAACCTGCTATCCTCATCGGGAAGTGTTAAGTTTAAATATTTGAAATTGACACTGCAACCTGATCCCATCGGTGACTGGGCTACAACACCAGCAATAAACTGAGCAGAATGTTCCATTCCAAAGTAACGGATTAACTTCCAATCCTCACCATCAGGTGAATAATAAAAAGAAATAGTCCCTATAACATTCTTCATGAGCTTTTGCAGGCACGTACCGCGATAAGCGAACTACAGGGACTAGAAAGAGGTACGTTAAAAATTGGTGCTCTACTGACGGTTGTCAATTATTTGCTTCCGCCGACAGTTATTGAGTTTCACCGTAAATATCCTAATATCGAGCTGTCTGTCTTTGGCCTACGAACCGGAGATATATACAACGCGCTGCTTCAAAATGAGCTTGATTTAGGTATCGTAATGTTACCGATGGAGCATGATGGCTTGGAATCGATCCCTCTCTACAAAGAAGACCTTGCCCTTGCGGCCCCTGTCGATCATCCCGTTGCCCAGCAACCTTTTGTAACGCTTGACATCCTCCAGCGAGTTCCTTCCGTCCTATTGCCGGGTACGTATTTCATGAGACAACTGATTAATGAAAAGTGTAGCTCGTATGATTTTACGCCCCAACCGGTACTGGAAATGACAACCATGGAGTCGATCGTCAATATGGTCAGCAAAGGTATTGGCGTCACTATTCTACCGAAGGCATATCTCGATTACATTGACAACCAGCATATTCAAACAATTCTGATTCAGAACCCAGCATTAGCCACACAAATCGGTGTCGTTTACCGAAGAAATAAATATTTAAGCGCGGCCAGCCGTATTTTTATGGAACAATTAATAACTACGATTAAAAATGAGCGTTTTGAGTAATCACTCTTTTAATCGTTAAAAGGCGGAGCTCCGCAAGGGCTTCTTGTTTAAATATCGATTCATATCTGCATCAATACAGCGGTTCTAACTTCTAATCATAGCTTTCGAGGTGGTGGGTTATTGCTCGCAAAAAGGCCGTGATGAAAATTTTCATCACAGCCTCTAGTGTTATACATACAAATCTGATGACTTTCACTATATATTATAAATTCTTCAATACATGACCTTCTGAAAGTATAATATTCTCTAGCTCCATCAGATTTTTTATCTCATAGGTTGGTTGAATTTCAGATGTGTTTGTTTTCTCGGAAGGGTTGAACCAGCAGCTATCAATTCCGTAATTGTTCCCTCCCTGGATATCCGAAGTCAGAGAATCACCGATCATAAGAACCTTACTTTTATCCGAAATAGCCAGCTTGGTAAATGCATAATCAAAAATAGCGGCTTGTGGTTTTTGGCAACCCACTTCCTCGGAAATAATCACCTGTTCAAACACATCACGCAGTGGCGAAAGCTGAATTCGGGAGGTTTGCACCTCTTTGATTCCGTTCGTAATGATCGCCAAGCGACGGTCGGACAGCTTCTCACATATTTCAACCGCTCCGTCAATCAAAAAGGCTCCTTCACCCAAATAACGTAAATAAGCAGCACTGAAGGCATCCGGATTGAAATCCAGCTCATGAACAGAAAACAATCGCTTGAATCTCTCCACTCGCAGATCCGCCGGGCTAATATGTCCTTCCTCTGCTTCCCGCCACAGCGCACTATTGATTTCATCATAGCTGGCCTTATACTCAGTGGCTCCTTCCGGCAAGCCGAATTGGGTAAAAGTGTTCTGTAGTGCATGACGCTCTGCTTTTTTAAAATCAAATAGTGTATCATCCACATCAAACAAAATAACTTCGTATTTCATGATTACCTCCATGCCATTCCCTCATTATATTATCCTTACTATATTATTCAGTTACCGTCCCTTAGAGCTGTTCCAACTGGAAGCATCAAAAACCGGGAGTAAACTAGAAATGTAGTTTGATCTCCCGGTTATTATACAGAACCTGATTGAGGCGTCAAGTCACGGACAGCAGAACCAGAATATTTTCATAATTACCTGACAATACAGTCCATGCTGCAATCGACCTCCTCAATGTTTTTTTTCAGTGAAGAAGTACAGCAGAGATAACAGTGGTAAAGCGCCCCCAAGAAGTGCTGTGAAACTCCAGCCGTTATAGGCATAGGCCCATCCTCCCAAAGAGGAACCAACAGCTCCGCCAATAAAGAATATGGACATGAACAGACCGTTCAGACGACCTCTTGCCTCACTTCCCAATGAATAAATGGCACGTTGTCCAAGCACAAGATTACCTGATACGGCCATATCCAGCGTAATTGCTGATATAAACAGTATCACGAGGGCAACGATCGAATGGTCTTGAAAAAGATAAATCAGCAAAAAGGAAATCGTTGCTATGACCATAGCCAATCCAGTTAACAATCTGGTCAAGCCCTTATCCGCCAGTTTACCGGCAATTGGTGCTGCGACTGCCCCACCCACGCCAACTAAAGCGAACAATGCAATACCCTGCTGAGACATCCCGAAGTCATCCGCCAATCGTAAAGGGACTGTCGTCCAAAAAAGGCTAAAGGAGCCGAATAAACAAGCTTGATAAAAAGCACGACGACGCAGCACAGGTGTTTGTTTGAAAAGAGCTCCCAATGAGAAAATTAATTCACCGTAGTTCATTGTAGGCGTAGGCTTACGCTCCGGAAGAGTGCGCGACAACAGAATCGCCAGCAGTGTGATAACAATGGCTGATAAGGAAAATACAGCCTGCCAGCCCCAAATGCTGGTGATTAAGCTAGCTACCGGCCGGGCAAACATGATTCCGAGCAAAAGTCCGCTCATTACATTCCCTACCACACGCCCACGCTGCTCCTCGGCTGCCAAATAGGTGGCATAAGGTACCAGAATTTGAGCTACCACTGAACCCAGTCCAATAAACAGTGACGCAATCAGAAATAACGCTCCGCCGGGGGCAAATGTTGCTGTCAGCAAAGCACATACCACCACGATTAGAGACACAACCGCCAGACGCCGATTCTCAATGATATCGCTAAGCGGCACAATAAACAGCAATCCTGCAACATAACCGATTTGGGTCAAGGTCACAATTAATCCAGCTACTGCAGAAGAAAGCCCCATCGCGGCACCAATAGGACCGACCAATGTTTGGGCATAATACAAATTGGCAACGATAAGACCGCATGCTGATGCCAATAGGAACATCATCCACTTAGAAATCCCTTTACTCTCATTGAATGAACTTTTTTGCATGATCATCATTCTCCTCTTTTGTTTACGAATGTGCGACAGAATAACATGTTAAACCTTGCCGCATTCCAACAATTATTTACTAAACGTTAAGTTCAGTAATTCGATAAACAAATAATATACTGAACGTATCGTTTTGTAAATAGGTAATTTCAATTTATTTTATTTTCGTTCGAATTTTAGTATACTGAACGTATCGTTTTTATTAGAGGGGAGGATTTTTATGCAACGCAAAAGAGGACGGCCACGGAATGTTGAAACGCACAAGTCTATACTGTCCGCTTCCTATGATTTGTTGCTGGAAAATGGCTTTGGCGCGGTCACTGTAGAAAAAATTGCGGAACGCGCAGGAGTGAGCAAAGCCACGATTTATAAATGGTGGCCTAATAAGGCCGCTGTGGTCATC
>NZ_ASSB01000206.1:0-637 GCF_000520755.1 Paenibacillus sp. 1-18 | reverse complement strand
CGTGATCTTCTCCACCAACGCATTAAATAGGTTATCATCAAATTGTTTTAGTATATCTTGCCGTGAGCTTAGTTCTTGAATGATTTCATCGACTCGCTCCTTGATTTTTGCTTTCTGATCCTCTTCCTCCTCTAATATCAGCATCTGTTGCCGTAGCTCGTTGAGCTCGCTGGAAAGCCTGTTCGTTTCTTCATCATATACGCTCTCATCTATCTGATTCCGTAGCTTGAGATTCACTAATTCCTTCAAGTCGGATTTCAATTGTTGCATCTGTCCTTCAATTTCAACTAAGGGGTCTCGTTCTACTTTGCTGGAAAGTACCGATTCTATATTGGCTTTTAGCGTTCGTATGAATCTTTCCTTGTTCTCATACATCCGGTTGAACAATCGTACAAACGCGGAATGTAAAACTTGTTCATCAACCGATTTGGCATCACAGGCTACTTTCCCTTCATTGACATACGTTTTGCATTGCCATACCACTTTTTTGGATGGATTATTGCTGTTCCAGGTTCGGCGTTTAAAAATGGCTCCACAGCATCCACAATATACTTTACTGCTCAGTGCATATTTGCTGGAGTATCTTTTACTCTCCCCCATGACATTACCTTTTAGCTTGGCACGGCGTGCCTTCTCT
>NZ_ASSB01000205.1:0-18713 GCF_000520755.1 Paenibacillus sp. 1-18 | reverse complement strand
CGTTGTTCAGTTTTCAAAGATCAAACATTTCTTTTTTCGTTGACTCAGCTCATCGCCTTACCAACTCTTATATCATATCATGTCCGAACCAACTTTGCAAGCTTTTTTTTTGAAAAATTCTTTTGTGACTCTCGCTCGCAACCTTGTATTTCTTGGCCGGAATTAGAATATACCACATACAAAAATAGTTTGCAAGTATTTATTATATATTTTTGAAACCTTCTATTTAAATGCGTTAAATCCTTAATAGGCAAAAAAAGAGCCCCTTCCTTAAATACCAGGGAAGAAGCTCTAAATTTATCTACTATTCTATTCGGAGCCTATAAAGGCAAACCGAATTACTACTATAATAGCAAGCACCCACATAAGCCAGTGAATTTTAACTTTATTGCTGGTAAACAAATTACTGAACACTGCCAGCACAACGTAAGACAAAATACCAGCAGAAATACCGTTAGCAATCCCGCCTGTAAAAGGCATCAAAACGATAGTCAAAAACGCAGGGAATGCGAGCAGGAAGTTATCCCAGTCAATATTGCGAACCTGACTCATCATCAGTACCCCGACAATAATCAGAGCTGGAGCCGTAGCCGCAGATGGCACAACCAGTGCCAACGGTGCGATAAAGAGGGACAGCAAGAACAGAATGCCTGTCGTTACAGCGGTCAGACCGGTACGTCCACCTTCTTCTACCCCTGCGGAGCTTTCTACGAAAGCTGTGATAGTGCTTGTACCCAATACCGCACCGGTACTTACGCCAACAGCATCCACCAGCATGGCTTTACCGATGATTTTCTCGCCTTTTTTCTTATCCTTCATTATACCTGCACGGGTAGCTGTACCCACCAATGTGCCAAACGTATCAAACAACTCCACAAAAGTGAAAATGAAAATAATATCAAACAGCCCAATGTGCAGAGCAGCCTTCAAGTCTAACTGGCCTACCGCCAAGTTAGTGAAATCAGGAATCCAGTGCCCTGTTGTCAGGCTACTCAGATTTGTGACCCCCATCGGAATACCGATCAATGTTGTAGCTACGATTCCAATCAGCAAAGCACCTTTGACCCGAATAACCATCAGCGCTGCGATAATAAGCAGTCCGATTAACGCCAGCAACGCATCCTTTTGGTGAACCAAGCTGCCGAGAACTAGATTAAAAGCATGACCTGGAACCGGTTGACCCACATCTGTACCTGGAACGATGCTGACCATAACCAGATTACAAAGCTTGAATCCGACAATCGTAATAAACAAGCCAATACCTACCGTAATAGCTGTCTTTAAATTTTCCGGAACCGCAACAAGCAACATCTGCCTTACTCGTGTCACGGTTAAAATTAGAAAGACGATACCGGATATAAATACAGCTCCAAGTGCCGCCTGCCAAGTGATTACACCATTAGAACTCAAGACTACCGTCATAAAATAAGCATTTAAACCCATACCTGGGGCCATGCCGATCGGTACATTTACGAATAATCCCATCAAAATGGTAACCAGGCCCGCACCTACTGCTGTTGCAAAAAAGACAGCTTCACTAGGCATACCCGCACCAGTTGGCCCCAAAAAGGTATTATTGACCACCAGAATGTAAGCCATGGTCATAAAAGTAGTAATCCCCGCAATAATCTCGGTGCGGATGTTTGTTCCATGTTCCTTTAATTTAAAGAAACGCTCCATGAGTCGTAATTCCTCCTACGTAAAGCATACTCGTATTGTTGTCGTACATTTGCTGTAATATTCGCATTCTTACGGTTATTACATCCGTTATTTTAGGCTCTCACTTACAGCTTGTCAACAGAAAAAGCGAATGTTGAAAATTAAACACATATGTATTGTTCGGAAAATAGAAAACCTGTTAGGCTGTTATGCACCTGACGAGGTCTCATTTTAACGAATCAGATATTTTTGTGCTTTCCAAAGGTATTCGCAGCAGATTTCTATTTTACCGGCAGCATGGTGGGTCGCACTTAATACGCGGACATTGTACGGTACTGTTTTTCCTCCTCGCATATTTTACATATTCTTTACATTGGTAGACATATGTTGTAGTGCACCTGTCAAAGCTTCAATTTCTTCATCTGTAAAATCACACAACAGCTTGTCCTGAAAGACCTCTCTTTGCTTCATTAAAACTTCCAGTTCTTGAACCCCTTGCTCGGTTAGACAAATATAAGTGACACGCTTATCCTGCTCTTTTTTATTGCGCATAATCAGACCTTCGTGCTCCAGCCTTTTCAGGTGTCGGGTAACCGCTGCTCCGTCCAGTACCAGTAAATGCTGAAGTTCCAACTGACTTAATTCCTGTCGTTGATGAATATGGTATAAAATCTCGACCTTGGTAAAGCTGGTTTTCATCTGAGCTTCAAAAGCAGTATTCATTTCTTTACACAAAAGGTGCATACGATAAAACAGCTTGCTCTTATCCGTGCAATGTTCGATGATATTTCCTCCTCCAAATTAATCGACGCATCAATTGATAGATCAGGTATTATACGCCTCTATTAAAAATATTCAAGCTCTGTGACAGATCCTTATAAAGAACTCGGTCAATTTAAAGAACATACTCAAGCTTCATGATCAGCCTGAGTATGTTCGGGTTTCTGCCGATGGTGTCCGTGATTCTCAAAGCTTTGAAAGCCCAGGGTGTCACTGACGATATGCGGGTAAGGCTTTTCCCCCTCTTTGAGTTCATATCCAAAAGTAATACTATCCCCCAAAAATGCTGCATGGTTACCCTGGTACTTGTTCTGATTAGTAGTCATTGAATTCTCTCCTATCCCTTAAATCGCATTGTTGAGTTCGACAAATTTATGTTCAATGGCTGTCATCATATGGTTGGGACGGGTTATTAAATATGTATCCATGTAGCCGAAGGTAGGGGGAACCGGCAAATAGGATTTTACATTAAATTGCCGTGCCAGCCTTTTGGACATCAAGGTAATTCCCATTCCCATCAAAACAAACTGCACCATCGTATCAAATACCCCTACCTCCACCACCTCGCCATGGGTCAATTGAATGTCCTGATACATCTTCTCCAATTGCGTAAGATAAAGGCAGCCATCCGACAGCACGATAATTGTAGCTCCTTGCAGGACTTGTTTGAGGTCTGAGCCTGCATGAATGTCTTTCCCCACCAGTACCAGATCTTCACGACAACATTTTTGATAATGAATATATGGGTTGGTGGGATACCCTGTAACAAAAGCAATATCGAGCTCGCCGTCGAGGATCAATTGCTCCATCTCCGTGGTGGTTCCGGTTTTCAATGTCACCGAAGCCTGCGGGTACAACTCGTATACCTTCGTTAGCGCCCTCGTTGTTTCGCCTGCTACAATGGACTGCATTGTCCCGACGCGCAGTTTTTCCTCCTGCGGTCTCATTTTCATCTCTGTGTCTTGCCACAGCAGCAAAATTTGTTTGAACTGAGCATATAGGATTTCCCCTGCGGGAGTCAGCTCCATGCCACGGGGTTTTCGGTAAAATAACGCTGTTTTATAATGGGCCTCCAGCTTCTTTATTTTAGCTGTCATATTCGATTGTAAGTGGTTCAGCTTTTGGGCAGCTTCCGTAAGGCTTCTCAGTTCTGCTACTGACACAAATGCCTGCATGTTCTCAATGTCCACGTCTCCATCTCCCATCAAATAAAATGATATCTACATCATAAACAAACATTATTATTTATGTGTTAAGTGTATTATATTGACCTTGGGCACTATTTTCCAGCCTCATTAATATTTAGGAGGGTTCCGCAGCATGAAGAAAAAGAAGATTCGTACAGGAGTGGTCGGGGGATCAATGAATAACAAATGGGCCAGTCAAACGCACATTCCGGCTTTACTCAAGCATCCGAACCTGGATATCACTGCTGTCGGTACTTCCCGTATGGAGAGTGCGCAGCAAAGCGCAGAAGAAGTTGGGGCGGCACTGGCTTTTGATGATGCCAAAAAGCTCGCAGCTTCTGAGGACGTGGACATGGTCGTGGTGAGCGTCAAAGTTCCCCATCATTACGGAGCGGTGATGGCAGCGATTCAAGAGAAAAAGCATATTTTCTGTGAATGGCCCTTGGGGGCAAATACGGCGGAAGCCACCGAAATGGCTAAGGCAGCGGAACAGGCGGGCATTCATCATACGGTCGGCTTGCAGGCTCGGCAGGACCTTGAAGTGCAAACAATGAAAAGGCTGGTGGAGAACGGGGAGATTGGTGAAATTGTATCCTGTCACATGCAAGTAGCTACACGCGGGAAAGGAGGAAGTACAGATCAGGATACGGCTTATTTACTGAATAAAGCCAATGGCGCCAATTTGCTAACGATTAACGGCGGGCATGCGCTGGACGCGCTGCAATACATCGTTGGTGAATTTCGCGAGCTATCAGCCATTACAGCATCACACTACAGCCATGCCACAATTCAGGAAACAGGTGAAATTATCCCCAAGGATACAGCCGATCAGATTTTGATTCACGGGTTGTCGGAAAAGGGAACACCGATATCGGTTCACATTCAGGGTGGCGTAAACTCTAAATTTGAGATAGAGATTCAGGGAAAAAAGGGAGCATTGCGTTTGACACAAAAGCCTTCGCTTGGGCATGTTCAATTTGGCAATCTGACACTCGAAAAACTTGTGTATGAATCAGGTAGTAATAAGGGTTATGAGCCTAATGAGACTTTTGAACAAATAAGTATAACTGCTGAGCCTGATGGTGAACCGGATTTCCCAAAAGAGGGGGTAACTCTGAATGTTGCCAAAGCTCACTATGTATTTGCCAAGGACATTTTGACGGACACCCGCTTCGCTCCTGATTTTAATCATGCCTTAAAGCTGCACCAGCTACTGGACCGCATTGAGGAATCGGCAGCAACCGGAAAGAAGATCGTGTGGTAAAAAGCATACGAGTAGAACAACAAAGCCTTAAAGCAAAAAACCTTCAAAACCACGATGGATGTGGAATTGAAGGTTTTGTTGTCTTGTTTGCAGTCTATAACCTATTCCCACTCAATCGTTGCTGGTGGCTTGGAGGTTACATCGTACACGATACGGTTTACATTTTCTACTTCATTAACGATACGTACCGAAATTTTCTCCAGCACGTCCCAAGGGATACGCGCCCAGTCGGCGGTCATGCCGTCGATCGAGGTTACTGCACGAATACCTACGGTGTATGAGTACGTACGGGCATCGCCCATAACACCAACACTCTTCATGTTTGGCAGAGCGGTGAAGTATTGCCAGATTTCCCGATCCAGACCGGCTTTGGCAATCTCCTCGCGCAAAATATAATCCGATTCACGGACAATTTTGAGCTTGTCCTCTGTCACTTCGCCCAATACACGAATGGCAAGACCCGGACCCGGGAATGGCTGACGCCATACAATTTCAGCTGGCAATCCGCATTCTTCACCGACTTTACGCACTTCATCCTTGAACAATGCATTCAGTGGCTCGATCAGCTTGAACTTCATGTCTTCCGGCAAACCACCCACGTTATGGTGCGATTTGATGGTCTGCGCCGTTGCTGTTCCGCTCTCTACAATATCTGTGTACAACGTGCCTTGTGCCAGGAAGTCAAAATCATCAAATTTAGCTGATTCTTCTTCAAAAACATAGATAAACTCGTTACCGATGATTTTACGTTTTTGTTCAGGATCATCGACTCCCGCCAGTTTGGACAGGAAGCGCTCACGTGCATCAATTTTGACAACTTTCATATCAAATTTGCCAACGAACGTGTCCATTACACTTTCCGCTTCGCCCTTGCGCAGCAGTCCGTGATCAATAAACATACATGTCAGCTGATCGCCGATGGCTCTATGAATGAGCATTGCTACAACGGAAGAATCCACGCCGCCACTTAAAGCGCATAATACTTTCTTGTCGCCTACTTGCTGACGGATTTCACGGATTTGATCCTCAATGAACGATTCCATCGTCCAGTTGCCTTCACAACCGCACACTTCATACAGAAAGTTACTGATCATCTCATTACCTTGTACGGAATGACGTACCTCTGGATGAAACTGTACTGCATACAGGTTCCGTTCCGGATGACTCATAGCGGCAATCGGCGCACTCTCTGTTCCTGCATCGAGTGTAAAGCCGGATGGCAGATCTGTAACGTGATCCCCGTGGCTCATCCATACCGTTTGACGGGAATCCAGACCTTTAGCCAATCGGGAGCCCTCATTGAATAGCACGTCTGCTTTGCCGTACTCACGCTTGCCCGCACGTTCTACCTTACCGTCCAGTTGGTGAGCCATCAGCTGCATACCATAGCAAATACCAAAGATAGGAATGCCAAGATCATAAATTGCCCGGTCCACCTGAGGGGCATTTTCCGTATATACGCTGGAAGGTCCGCCTGAGAAAACAATCCCTTTCGGCGCCAGCTCTCTCAGCTTCTCCGCAGACGTATTGTATGGAAGGAGCTCACTATATACACCGAGATCCCGAATTCTTCTTGCGATTAACTGGTTGTATTGTCCTCCAAAGTCGAGAACTACAACGATTTCATTAGGCTTATTCATTACCGTGCCTCCCTCAATTGTTCGTTTCATTATACGCAACGATAAAACAGGACGTCAAGAAATCATGTGGAGTTGAGTGGACATGAAAAGATTGTTAAAATGAATTGATTATAAATTACTTAATCTGTTCGTAGGAGTGTACACGATGGATGTACTGAAATGGATCTCGCAATTGTTCGAAGAATACGGATACGGCGTCCTTTTTTTCGGCTTGCTGCTTGAGTTTATTGCTTTACCCTTTCCCGGGGAAACCACAATGGCCTATGCGGGATATCTCTCCTATTCGGGTACCCTGGATTTCGGTAAATTGGTGCTGCTGGCCTTTTTCGGTACAACCATCGGTATGACGATTACCTACTTTATCGGAAAATGGGCTGGACTTCCCTTTATTCAGAAATACGGTAAATGGGTACTCTTATCACCGGTCAAGCTTCAGAAAACACAAAAGTGGTTTCAACGATATGGGTACTGGCTTATTTTCATTGGATATTTTATCCCAGGTGTTAGACATTTTACTGGCTATTTTTCTGGAATTATAGCTCTTCCTCTCCGTAAATTTGCCTTGTATACATACAGCGGTGCTCTGTTCTGGGTTATTTTATTTCTAAGCATCGGCAAGCTGTTTGGTCCGCAATGGGATGCCATTTTCCATTTAGTAGAGCTGTATGCACTGCGCATCGCCGCAGTCGTTGGCATGATCCTTCTGCTGTATGTTGCTTATCGCTGGAGAGCCTTCCTGCTCAGCCCTTTCTACAAATCAGATAAACCAGTTAAAACCAGCAACAAGAACGATTCACAATAATCAGATTCCAGCTGCCTTGCGGCTGCGAGCTCTAATATAAAACATCGAAATCACAGTAGATATCAGGACAAATCCTGCGCCTCCAGCGAGGCCCAACATACGAGGCTTCATCATTTCTACCGCTACCCCTGCTCCAAGCATAGATAACCCGATTATGCCCTGACTCTTACGCTGTCAGCAAGCCTAACAATGGACCCTGTAAATGCAACGGGTTTTCCCGCATTAATAGTGTATCCAAACAAATGGCCCCCACTCCACTCATCACCTGCTCCAGCTATTGCCCTGTAATAATTCCGCCGGACGAACAAGCAGCGCAATACTGCTAAAATAAAACGTGGGATTTGACCAACTCCGTCATTATTTCCTGCTTGTGGGGCATTTACGTGATCAGGCAGAAAAGCAAACCATCATATTGAGGGTTCTGCAACATTTTTGGAATAAGAAAAAGCCGGAGATTACATAACAAAACACCCTCCGAGACTGAAATACAACAAGCGTCCCGAAGGGTGTAATAGTGCTTGTGATCTATGCCTGCTCCCGAATGTACTCCAGCGCAGCATCAATATGCCCTTTGACTCTCAAGCCTCGCCATTCATGAATTAAAATACCATTCTCGTCGATCAGGAATGTAGAGCGAACGATGCCCATGTACTGCTTGCCATACATTTGTTTCTGCTGCCACACACCGTACGTCTCAGCTACCTGATGCTCTGCATCGGATAGCAGTTGAAAAGGTAGCCCGTACTTGGCGATAAACTTGTCATGCTGCTTAAGTGGATCAGGGCTTACCCCCAAAATGACTGTATTCAAGCCTGCAAACTCCGTATGCTTATCCCGAAAATCACACGCCTGTGTCGAGCAGCTGGAGGTCAAATCCTTCGGATAGAAATACAGCAATACCCTGCTGCCTCTATAGTCAGATAGCTTAACGTTCTTTCCCTCACTTCTCGGCAATTCAAAGTCCGGTGCCGGTCGTCCAATCACGGTAGATGTCGTGGACATCTCATCATCTCCTATCTTTTGGGGGTTCTCATGTGATCCGGCCTAAGAGCCTGCTCCCCTATAACGCCGAATCCCCCAATTCCATGCCAATAAGCCCAAAGTCAGAAACACAGCACCCATTACAGGAGTTAAGAGCGCCATATGCCGCATATCCTCCCGCTGGAGGAACAAGGACGCCGGGTATACGCCAACAAAAGCAAAAGGCAGTATCCAGGTCAGCACAACCTGAATGGCACGGTTATAGATCGTCACCGGATAACGTCCGTAACCCTGAATATTGTACATAAGCGGAATAATCCCCGTAGGTGCATCCGAAAAGAATGAAAGAGAAGTCAATATGGTGTATATACCCGTATAGATTGCCACGGCACTTAGGCTCAAAATAATCAGCGCCGGTACGAACCACCACTCCATAGCCAAATCCATCTGTGCTCCGCTGATTCCCATAATAATCAGACCAATCACCGATCCCACCAGCGCTGGCGGGTCCACATTTTCAAGAAAAATCTGGAACAGATTATACGCGGGACGGGTCATAACCCGGTCAAGTTCTCCTTTAACAATATAGCGTTCGCTAAAATTCCAGAGGTTGACAAAACAACTGAATAGTCCGTACGGAACCATGAAAAAGCCGTAAACGAATACCACTTCATTTTCACTCCAGCCACCCAAGCTGTCTGTGTGCATAAAAATGACCAGAATAAAAATAAGATTCGTAGCCTGAAACAGCAGGTCCGAAATGACTTCCACCCAAAAATCGGCCCGATAGGTGAGTCGTGATTTCATGTAATTTTTCAAATATTCGCTAATGAGACCCAAATAGTACATCATCGGCTTACCCTCCCTGCACGAACAGACGTCTGCGCGCCAGTCGCCAAATGATGACCATCGGCACGAGCAGAACGACTAGCCAAATGATTTGGATACCCAGCACATTCCAGATGCCAACGCCTTTTACACGTCCTGTGAAAACAGACCCCGGTAAATAGGTAATCGCCTGAAACGGCATCCATTGGGCGATTGTCGCCAGCCAGCCTGGAAACAAACTGATGGGTAAAATCAATCCGGAAAACAGGTCTACTACTACCCGCTTCATACGCATCATGCCCTCGTTATTTTCGATAAAAAAGGCTGTCAAGCCCGTAATAATATTAATCTGAGTGTTAATCAAAAAGCTGAAAAACAGCATGACCAGAAAACCAATCCAGGCTACCGGGTCACTAGGGAGCTTCACCGGAAACAGCAACATCGCAATCGCCATGCCCGGAATCATAAATAACAGGAAGCGGAACATCCCCTCACCGAGTCCCTGCATACATTTAACGAGCACATAGTTATACGGCCGGATCATCTGAATAGCAATGCTTCCATCCCGAATATCCGTCGAAATTTCACGATCCAGATTGTTAAAATAAAAAGCCCTTGCCATCCATGAGACCGCTACATAGGTCGTCATCTGAGCAGCGGTAAAACCGCCAATACTGCCTGCATCCCCGTATATGGCTTGGTATGTGAAATAGTACACGCCAATATTCATGGAATAAATAAGTATGCCTGAATAATAGTTCACACGATAAGCAAGCATCGTCAGAAATCGGATACGAATAAAATCGGTATATACGCTAAGCATGAACTTTGGCCTCCACTGCCGGGAGAATCGGATCGCCCTTGCGTTCTGCCGAGCCAGACTGATAAATACTGCGGACGATATCATCTGTGTTGGTTTCAATGATTTTGATGTCTGTAATGTCGGTGCGGCCCACTACACGGGCCAGAACATCCGATACGTTAATGTGCAAAGGAATCCATACCTTGGCAGACAAATCGTTATCCATCGTCCAGGTCAGCGGCATATCAGCAGTCCATGCCTGCAATTGCTCCAGCCCAGCCGTCGCACCAAATTGAAACCGTACTTCGCGTCCTGTCCCCCACCGCGTCTTCAGATCCTCCAGACCACCATCATAAATGATATTCCCATCATCCAGCATAATGACGCGCGAGCACAACGCTTCAATATCCTGCAAATCATGGGTCGTCAGCAAAATGGTCGTGCCGTGATCCCGGTTCATGTCCTTTAGAAACTCACGGATTTCGGACTTCACCATAATATCGAGTCCAATGGTCGGCTCGTCCAGAAAAACAATGGACGGATTGTGCAGCAGTGCGGCTACCAGCTCACAGCGCATCCGTTGCCCGAGACTGAGCTTGCGTACCGGGCGACTTAGCAGATCCTGCAATTGAAGTCTCTCTACCAGCTCATCCAGTCTGCGTTTGAAGTCAGTAGCCGGAACCTGATATACTTTGCGCAGCAGCTGAAAAGACTCGATCACGCCGATGTCCCACCAAAGCTGGCTGCGCTGACCAAAAACAACGCCTATGTTGCTTACAAATTTCTCACGATCTTCGTAGGGGACATAGCCCCCGACCTTGAGATGCCCTGATGTCGGCACCAGAATGCCTGTCAGCATCTTGATCGTGGTGGACTTTCCGGCACCGTTCTCACCGATATAGCCGCATATTTCTCCTTGCGGGATACGGAAGGAGATATCTTTGACCGCAGCCACCTCGTTGTATTCTCGGGAGAATAAATCAAGGAAGGCGCCTTTCAGGCCCTCGCGGTTTTTCTGTACCTTAAATGTTTTGCGCAGATCCTGCACATCAATTGCCAGCATGTTATACCTCTCAGTCAGGATTTTACAAAATCCATTGTTAAATTGATTGTGCTCCAAAAAGAAATTATAATGTAATGAATTGAAAAGCGAAAGGGAGAGCATCCATGACAAGCAGAACCAAAAGGACGATATGGTCGGTTCTGGCCGTGGTTATCGTCGCGATTGTAGGCTTTGCCGTGTACTATTTTTCATCCATCTATAATCAATTGAACAATCTGCATAAAGAGGGCGCAAACTCCCCCTTCAAAAATGTACAGCAGGTCGATCAGGTTCGTACGCCGGACCCGCCCAAATGGGAAGGAACGGACATGGTCAACATTCTGCTGATGGGTGTCGATGGCCGTGGTATCCAAAAAGGGGAAGTCCCCCGCTCAGACAGTATGATGGTCGCATCGCTGGATCCCGTCAAGAAAAAGATTCATCTTTTCTCTATTTTGCGTGATACGTATGTAGATATTCCCGGCTACGGCAAAAATCGTATTAATACCGCCATTACCCACGGACCCAATACAGCCATGAAGGCGGCTGGTGATCTGCTGGGCATTCAAGTGCAATATTATGTATATACCGATTTCCAAGGATTTATTAAGCTGGTAGACGCTGTGGGCGGCATTGATTTTGAAGTGGAAAAGGATATGCACTATACAAGCAATGCGGATAAGCATCAATACGACATTGACTTGAAAAAGGGCATGCAGCATCTGGATGGCAAAACGGCGCTTCAATACGTACGTTTCCGCCATGATGCCATGTCCGACTTCTCACGGTCAGGACGTCAGCGTGCATTTTTGGAGGCGGTAGCCCAGAAAATGCAGACAACGACCTCCATTGCCAATCTGCCCAATATTTTGGAGCAGGTGAGCCCTTACATTGATACGAATCTGAGTGTCAATGATATGTGGAAGCTGGCGAACGTCGGCTACCAAAGCACCTTTGCAGGCAGCGAGCAGGTTCCACCGATGAAGCTGCTCGGAGAAGAAAGTGTAGGCGGCGCACAGGTGCTTACGGTGCGCGATCCGGAAGAGCTGAAAAAGTACGTGCAGGATATATTCAACAACCCTCCTGTGCAGACACAGGAGCAGAGCAAGGATCAGAATGGACCGAAGCAGCCGGACAGCGCATCATCGTCCAAGACAGATAAGCCTTCTTTTACAGGAGGCAGTAAAACCAGTAATGAGGATGCTTCCACACAATCGACACCAAAGACAGGCCAAAAAGAGCTATAATGAAGACACAGGGGCAGCCGTGAACGCTGCCCTTTGGTGTGTGTATACCCTATTTAGATGAACGGAAAGGAAGTTTGTGATGATGAAACGGGAAAACTCCGAAGCATTATATAAAGAAGCATTGGAGCATATTGTCGGGGGCGTCAACAGCCCTTCGCGCTCCTTTAAAGCTGTGGGCGGCGGCGCTCCAGTATTCATGAAACGCGCCCAAGGCGCTCATTTCTGGGACGAGGATGATAATCGGTATATCGACTATCTGGCAGCATACGGCCCGATTATTACCGGACATGCCCACCCCCATATTACCAAGGCCATTAGTGAAGCTGCGGCGAACGGGGTCTTGTACGGAACTTCCACAGCATTGGAAATCAAGCTGGCCAAGATGCTGAAGGAGGCTATTCCTTCGCTGGACAAGGTCCGGTTTGTGAATTCCGGTACAGAGGCGGTCATGACGACGATCCGTGTGGCACGCGCCTATACCGGGCGGAACAAGATCATCAAATTCGCCGGCTGCTACCACGGTCACTCGGATTTGGTACTCGTAGCCGCCGGCTCCGGCCCATCCACGCTGGGCATACCGGACAGCGCAGGCATTACGACCAACATTGCGAGCGAGGTCATTACCGTGCCCTTCAATGATCTGGACGCGTTGCGCCAAGCCCTGGAGCGTTGGAGCGACGATGTGGCGGCAGTGATGGTCGAGCCGATTGTCGGTAATTTCGGCATGGTGATGCCACAGCCCGGCTATCTGGAAGGACTGTGCTCCATGGCGCGTGCGAACGGCTCACTCGTCATTTATGACGAGGTCATTACCGCGTTCCGCTTCCACTACGGCTCCACCCAAACGTATGCAGGCCTGGACAATCATGATGCGATTCAGCCGGATTTGACCGCGCTGGGCAAAATCATGGGCGGCGGTCTGCCGATTGGTGCTTACGGAGGCAGCAAGCAGATCATGGAGCAGGTTGCCCCACTCGGCCCGGCTTATCAGGCGGGCACTATGGCCGGCAATCCGGCCTCGATCTCGTCAGGCATCGCCTGCCTTGAAATCCTTCAAGGAGAAGGCGTGTACGAAGAGATGGAACGTCTGGCCGTGAGACTGACGGATGGAATTCAGTCCTCCGCCGACCGCTACGGCGTGCCATTGACGATCAACCGCATTCGCGGATCGTTCTCGACGCATTTCTGCGATCACCCGATCACGAATTACGCTCAGGCGCAGGATACAGACAGTGAAGCGTTCGCGTCCTTCTTCCGTCACATGCTGGATCGCGGTGTCCATCTGGCACCATCCAAGTTCGAAGCCTGGTTCCTTACAACAGCGCATACGGACGACGATGTGGATGCTACGCTGGAAGCGGCGGACGATTCCTTCCGTGCGATGTCACAGGGTAAATAAGCAGTTCAGCAAGCGATAAAATATGGATTCGGTAAGATCCGGAAGTCGTCTCAATGACGGGGAAACCTACCTTTGAGACTGCGTTCCGGCTTTTTTTATGACGCAAACTGTACCCGTACAATTGTGAATTTAATGGATTGTTTCAGGTTATGCCGTCCGGGTATATTGAGAAGGCCACAGGTTGAAATTATCATGACGGAGGTTCATTATGCACAGTCGTTCAAAAAATGGGGCAGCCTATCTGACCGCTCTCATTTACGCAGCTATACTTGGCTTTTCCTTTTTATTTGTGAAGTTGACCGTCACGGAGGCTAGTCCGTTGGATGTCATCGCTCACCGTTTTGCGTTGTCTTTTATCGCTTTGACCCTTCCAGTGCTGCTGGGGTGGATTAAAATCAGCATTACGCGTCGTGACATTCTACGCATTTTACCACTGGCGCTGCTTTCACCTTTAGTGTATTTCCCCTTACAAGCCTTTGGGCTGATGAGCACCTCTTCATCGGAAGGTGGAATTATTCAAGCGACTGTTCCCATTTTCACCCTGCTGTTGGCCTCCTATTTTATTAAAGAGCGCACAACAGGGGTTCAAAAGATTTCCTTGCTGCTCTCTGTCTTTGGCGTGATTTTTATTTTTGTGATGAAAAGCGGAGCGTCTCTCGCTTCCAACAGCTTTGGCGGTATTGTTCTGCTCGTACTGTCCGCTGTCTGCTTATCCGGCTATAATGTGCTGGCTCGTCCATTAACACAAAGGTACAGCCCGATGGAATTGACCTATGTTACCTCCATTTTGGGATGCATCGTTTTTAACTTGGTGGCCCTGGGATATCATGCCATAGACGGTTCTATGAGCGCTTATACCGCTCCCCTGGGAAAGCCTGATTACTGGCTGGCACTGGCTTATCTTGGCATTTTGTCTACCCTCGTCACCTCGATGTTATCGAGCTTTGCCTTGAAGTGGATCGAAGCCTCGAAAATGAGTGTGATCGGTAATTTATCCACTCTCATATCCATGATGGCAGGTGCTTATATTTTGAGGGAGCAGCTTGCCTACTATCACATTATAGGCGCTATCATGATCATTATCGGCGTACTAGGCACCAATTTTGGAGGACGAAAAAGCTTCGCACCCAGTCAAACCACTTCTGCCAATCGTTAACACGGACTGAAAACAGATATACATTTCACTTCAGGAATGGTAAACTGTATAAAATTGTATGCGATGATGAAAAGAAGTAGACAGGATGTGATGCTTCAGAGAGTCGGCGTTGGGTGGGAGTCGATGTTTTACTTCTGTTGAAATGGGTTTCGGAGCACCACGTTGAACACTGCTTCCTTGTGGGGCGGTCAGTAGGCAAGGCGGAATAGTCCATCCGTTATCAAGGGACAGGATATCGACGGTATTTGAGTTGAGGCAGTGTCAGCACTGACCGGAAACGCGTCCGTATCTGGTGAGAGGATCGTTTGTCAGAAGCAAACGGTCAATCCAGGTGGCACCGCGAGGCACAAGCTTCGTCCTTGGAACGCAATCGCTATGGATAGTGATTGCGATATTGCAGCAAAACGGTATTGTCCGTAGGCTGTAATGTTCCAGAGACGGAGCTTTTTTATATTGGCTTTGAAGGGAGGTGATGGCCGTGGAGGACGGCTGGTGGTGGCATGTACGCCGTGTAATATTGGCAGCAATTTATAACGTATTGAATTTAGGGAGGAATATGTATGCAATCTGTAACCGATATTATCCTGACTGGCGACCGTACGACTGGCAAGCTCCATCTCGGCCATTACATTGGCAGTCTTCGTAGCAGAACAGAGCTTCAGCATGAATACCGTACCTTTATTATTCTGGCAGATGTGCAGGCGCTGACTACGCATTTTGACCATCCAGATGTGCTGGCCACGAGTGTCCGTCAAGTCGCTCTCGACTATCTGGCAGCAGGCATTGATCCGAATCAGGCTACCCTTTTCTCCAATCCATGATTCCGGAAATTGCAGAGCTGGCGCAGTATTTTAGCATGTTCGTGACGGTCAACTCACTGCGGCATAACCCGACGGTAAAAAATGAAGCACAGCAACGTGGTGGCCAAGATATGTACTACGGCTTTCTCGGTTATCCCGTTAGTCAGGCCGCCGATATCGCAATCTGCAAGGCAACCTTGGTTCCAGCCGGTGACGATCAGATTCCTCATATAGAGCAGGCGCGTAAAATCGTTCGCCGCTTCAATGAGCTATACCGCCCCGTTCTGCCCGAGCCACGTATCTTACAGGGTGGACGACTAACCGGGCTGGACGGCAATAGCAAAATGAGCAAAAGTCTGGACAACGCGCTGTATCTCGACTCCTCCGCCGAAGAGGTCAGTACCAAGCTTGTGCGCGCAAAAACCGACCCTGCGCGTATTCGCAAGCATGATCCAGGTCACCCGGACATCTGTCCCGTATACGAGTATCACCGTTATTTCCGTCAGGATGATATGTCCGATATCCATGAGCAGTGCTCGAAAGGAGCCATTGGCTGTACCGATTGCAAAAGGCTGGCGGCTCACGCTGTAAATATGCTGCTGGAGCCCATGCGTGAACGACGTCACGCTTTTGCAGCACGGATGGGAGATGTTGACGAGATTTTGATCGAGGGCACACGGAAGGCCCGGACTACAGCCAGGGAGACGATGAGCGAGGTACGTGACGCCATGGGGATTGGCTACTTTAGGCGTTAAAATACGCTGATATAGCTAGTGATAAAATGCTGAACTGTTGCAGAGCAAATGTAGAATCATGATCAAGGCGATGGACTTTAGTCAGACATCCTTCTGCCCTTCGCAAAAAAAGCATCTCCAGGCCGGAATTGCTATCGTCTGGAGATGCTTTTTCACAGTTTACAGTGCGCATCGGATTAGACCGGGTATGCCATCACACTCATTAACGCCAGCTCTGGCTGTGTCGTGTCCAGCCTGCTGTATTGAATAATCACGGGTACATCGCTGGTGACTGTAATCGCATAAGGAATGCCTGTTGGAATCCGTTCGCCGGACTTTTCCAGCGAAGCTGTTTGGATATGGCGGGTCCGTCTTCCTTCCACCACCTCGATCAGTCCCTCCAACGGCTCCCGATCCTCAAAATAGATATCTATGCTCAGCTTTGCCGCACCGTGTAGGTGGCAATTCCGTAAGGCTGCTTCCGTGCAAGCTCAGCCTGCATATCGCTTTGACTCATAAGTGGTGTTTCCGGATAAATCATCTGCTTGCCATCTGTAATCATCAGCTGTCCGTCACGGCCAGAGGTCTGCACACGATCCGCTACAATCCGGTCAATCCGCACACGAATTGCAAGCGTTCCGAGTCCTTTTAACGTAAAATTGGTATCTGTAAAGGGTTTGAACTGACGCGCTGCCAGCAAGGAGGAGTGACCTGCCGCATACCATGCGTTAGAACCGTCATATTCGACTGCCAGCTCAGACAGGGTGGATCGAAGTTCCGGGGGAATGCCTTCACGGTTGCCCGCGCTCATGACCTTTCCCTCTTTATCAATCACCATCATGGAGTAGATATAGGTTTCAGAGCCTGCGAAAGCGACAAGCCTATTTGTTATTTTTTTGCGCAGCACCATTTTGGTATAAGGCGAGGTTTCTCTTTCCAATTGTAGCAAATAACGTTGAAGCTGCTCATCCGTTGTTACTTTAAACGTGGTCTTTTCAACATCCCTGAGTTCATTTTCAATTCCAATCGAAGAAATATTCAATACTTCAGATGTTTTTTTGTACATTTGATTATCATAAATATGAAATACGTATTTTAGAATGACTGCAAAAACCGCGAAATTGACCAGCATGAGCACTATAATTAATAGAATCATTTTATGATGGATTCCAGCATTTTTGTAAGCGCTCTTCAAATAGGTCATCCGTGAATGTCGCCTCCTTCGCTTATAACATACAAAATACCCCATGCCTGGGTCATTCGGCAAGAGGTATTTGTGTGTACTCAGCGTTGGTCAGAGGGTCCCGATTGGTTCGCCTTGCTCATATAATCGTTGTATCGGTCGTCCAGTTCGCGCGCCATGCTACGGTATTTGCGGGTCTCCTCGACAATGGGATCAATATGCGTTTGAATCCGCACCTCATAGTAGAGGCTTTTAATCCCAAGTCTTTCTCGAATCTGTATATAACTTTGTGGCATAAAAAATCCCCTCCGGTCAGCAGTGCTGAGTCCATCACAGACTCTTTTTTCACTGTCTACCGTAAGGGGAAAATACCAACTTCTTTAGATGATCATTTCTTCTTTGTCTTCGTGTAAATGGTTCCGCTGTTAGATACTACGCCTGCCTTGTTTCTTGCAGTAATAGAAATCTTATAGCGCTTGTTTGCAGATAGATTGGTTAACGTATGTTCCAAATCGGTTATCCATCCACTGTCATAACCCTTGTTCGTCGTAACACGGTACTCGGTTTCATTCGAGTTCCCATTCGCTGTCCAAACTACCTTAATCTTTGAGGCAGTGATGTCTTTGGTTTTTATTTTATCTGGACTGTTCGGATTTGTTACGAGAATAACAGATGACTGACTGCTGTCATTTCGGCTCCAAGCTAGCAATGTATACGTATACGTCTTTGAGGGGGTTAATCGCTTATCTGTGAACCATGTAAGTTTCCCTTTATAAATGCTTTTCCCGTCTCGTAACAATTCATAGGTGTCAGCATTTATAACTTTTTTCCATGTGAGTGTAGCACTTGTTGATCTCACTCGTTTTTCCACGAATTTAGGTGACTCTAAAACGGGACCATCGTAACTCTTCGTGGTTATTTGAATGACTTCAGGGATACTTTCTCCCGTATTATTCTTGGCCACCAATGTATACGTGTACGTCTTTGAAGGGGTTAATCGCTTATCTGTGAACCACGTAAGCTTCCCTTGATAAATGCTTTTTCCGTCTCGTAACAATTCATAGGTGTCAGCATTTACAACCTTTTTCCATGTGAGTGTAACACTTGTTGATCTCACCAGTTTTCTCACCCAGCTGAGCTTAATGCTCGTTGTAGTGGCTGTGCCTGTCAGATTCGCCGGAGTCGCTGGAGGGACTGGTCGCCGAGTTT
>NZ_ASSB01000204.1:0-58682 GCF_000520755.1 Paenibacillus sp. 1-18 | reverse complement strand
AAGTCACGGCTGACCTCAGTCAGCCGTATACGGGACCGCCGATAATTCATTTCCAGCTGGTCCACCTTTTCAATCGTTTCCGCCGTTTCCTTCAGAACACTTTGAAGCTCCTGATTTAACGTGACCAGCTCGATCCGGGCCGTGTCCAATATTTCGAACATCTGATATTTGCTGTTCTCCATCACCTGGATGGCATTTTTAATGACTCGGTCTATGATATCGGCTTGAAAGTCCACAAATGTTCTACTCCAATCCTAGCATTTCAAGTATATATCATACCATATCATGACTGGAGGGTGATGGTCTTCGTTTCTTGTTCCCATTTTACAGTCATCCCTAGCTGCTCAGACACAAGTCTTAATGGGACTAAAGTCCTACCATCTAGCACTATAGGCGCTACATCCGTGCTCTGACGCTTTCCGTTCAGAACAACTTCTTTTTCCCCTACGGTCAGATCCATCAGCACACCGCCGCGCATAATCGTAATCCGCTGATCGCCTGCATTCCACTTGGCCTGCCCACCAAAAGCATCGAGCACATACTTGATCGGCACATACGTTGCCCCATTGCGTGTCATCGGAGCCGCATCAATCGCTGTCGCTACTCCGTTCACGCTCATTGATTTTTGCCCGATTGTCATCTGAGCTGTTCCTTTTTTGAGTCCTTCGGTACCAACCGTTCCCGGTGTATTAAAAGAAATATTATCAAAAGCGACATTGCCTGTTTTAGCGCGCTCATCCTGACCCTCTGCGACATTGACCACATAAAGACGCTTGAGCTTCGCCGGATATGAAATTTTCAGTCCGCTCATGTCTGCATTAATTGTTTTCCAGCCATTCCAGTCAATTACCTTGGCCAGATCAATATATGCCGTTTGGCCTTGAGCATCCTCCAATTCTGCCCGCAGCCAGTTCAGACTTTTATCCCCTCTCACATCCACAGAGATGGATGAAGCCGCTTTTTCAAGCGTTTTTCCGGATGTGCCGTTCAGTTGGGCATAAGCATACATTTTGCCACTGCCGTTTGTCATATCATAGTTCAGCTCCAGCACCTTAGAGTTGGCATGATCCCCATCTCCTTGCACAACGGCAGCTGTCCCGGTAACACCAGCTACATTCGAAGTAAAATCAATCGGATACGAAACATTTTCAAAATCCTCCCAATCGCTTGTACTTTCCCCACCTGCAGACAGGAAGACAACCGCACTGAAACCGTCATAGCGACCGATGGCATAGCCCGTTTTCACACCCGAGTCCACCGAGTTGACTGTAAGCTGGTTGTCCTTGACACTTCCCTTAAAGCCGATGAACTCCCACTTGAGGGCATCTGACGTAATGCTGACGCTTTGACCATCTTTTGTCTTGGCCGTTACAGGTACAGCAATTTTAGCACCAGCGGCGAGTGAGCCTGTTCCACTTCCTGCAGTCAATGATGAAATTTCATCTGCTCCAAGCACCGTAACCTTGGTCGTTGCGCTTGCTGAACCACTGGAAGCTGTTAGTGTAGCAGTTCCTGGTTTGGCTCCTTTTACAACGCCACCACTCACTGACACAACAGCCGGATTGCTGGACTTCCACGTCACTTGTACTTTCGAAGTATCGAATGGATTGTAGTAGTTGTCATATCCTTTGAAGGAATAGCTTCCGGTCTGACCGATCAGCAATGTTTTATTGCCTTTAATGGTGAAGCCTTTAAGCGTCCCTTTAGGAGCACTGGTATATACACCCACTCCATTTACGATGCTGCGCTGCTCCGTGCCATATTCGGTATTAAACGTGAGCTCTGCCGTCGTATCTCCCAAATCGCGGGTTACCATAGTAGTAGAACCGCCCCCGTCAAGGTTCATCCCTTTCCAGACGCCAATATCCTGCATCAGGGTTTGCAGCTCGCTCAGAGAGACACCAACGCTGTTCCCGTTCTTCTCAACGGCAATGACATAAGCGTAACGCTTGTCACGGGAATATCCCAAAGCTGTACGCGCACGGGTCCCGCCTATGCTTGTTGTGCTCCGGGAATACGAGGTTTTCTGACCGTCATTTACTAATATGGTATGTCCACCAATCATCATTTGAAGGTTGGAAGGATCTACTTCACTCCCTGTCGATTTCACACGAAGGTGATAGCTCGTTTCTACCGTCTGTCCCACAGTCAGATGCTCTTTGGCATATTCAGCCGCTTTACCATGAGTACGCAAAATATAGCCATCCTGCGGGACGGTCATATTCAATCCAGCGTTGCTGGAGACTTGCGTAACCACGCCGTTTTGCACCAATACCTCGGTAGGCGTTGTCGAGCTGTTTTTTGGACGTTCCACTGCCTTCCAGGCAGATGTATAAATATACATAGCATTAGAGTGGCTGTAGCTGCTTCCACTCGTTTCAGGCGTATATGAAGCCTTGTTCATCCCTGCCAAAGAAAAGGATGACCCATCCCCGGCCTTTACTGTACCTTCAAAAGTAAACTGCTCTACCATCGGAGAACCGTCCTTGGTTACAGCAAAGGCATACATGCCTGTTAAATCAGACGGAGTAGACATTAACACACCCTTGGATACTTGTCCGCCAATCGGCGCTCCCTCGCTGGAGGTATTAAAATAATCTCCGTTTACACCAGCAACCGCACCAGTTTCTTTTGCCATACCACCTGTACTCTGACGGGTCGTAAACTGTCCGTTCTTCCCGGTCATGACATCCAGCTTGACGTATGGATTTTGCAAGTCTACCCGGATAATATCAGCCAGTGCTGTTCCTTTGGAACCCTTAAAACGATATTGCATCAAAGTTGCACCAGAGGTAATAATTTCTTCACCTAACTTTACCGTTGAACCGGAGGCTGCACTTGCGATTGGTGCAGATATCCAACCATTCAAGGGGATTAGAGTCCCTGTTCCAGCAACCGGTCCTACCCATAATACTCCTGCCAGTGTCAGAACAGCCCATCTCTTAGTGATTCTTCTACCGTCCACTTTCTCATTGCCCTGTTTCCTATTACTTAAAAACATTTGGATAATAGCTCCCATCTTCATTGTATTCAAACGGAATGATCCGTACGTGTACGCTAGCAATAAACAAAAAAAGTCTTCTTATATTAATAGACTTATTATAAAGGCAAAAGTTACGAAAATCCCGTCAACTTATTCACAAAATCGAAAACAGCGAATTGACGAACACAGTATGGGCGAAATATAATACGAATGAACTATTAAGTTCAAAACATACTAATGAGTTCAGGTCTATTTTTATTGACCTATCGGGAGGTTTGAAATCATGAATAAACAACGGTTACTTACCGTACTTACTTTATCCCTGAGCATAGCAATCGCTGGATGTTCCAGCGTGGAGAAAGATGCTAGTCTAGGCTCAACTGCACAGCCAACCGTTGTGCGTACTACAGTTGTCAAATCCTCTCCGCTCCATACTGCCTATAACTTGTCAGGCACTCTTCAGGCTTATGAGGAAAACACACTGGCTTTTCAAAATGGAGGCACCGTAGCCAGTGCAGATCTCACTGTCGGTACTGCTGTACAGAAGGGAGCTGTTATTGCTCGTTTGGATGACGCTGATTACAAGCTCCAAGTGGCACAGGCGACGGCCTCCATCCTGGAGGCACAAGCTGGTATTGATAACGCACAGGCTAATTTACAAGCTGCTAGCTCTGCGATTCAATCCGCCGATGCTGGCATTACAGGAGCTCGCGCGAATGTCAACAAGATCAATAAAGGTGCACGAGCTCAAGAGAAACAGCAAGCGCAAGCCACTGTAGATAAGGCACAAAGTGCCTATAATAAAGCCAAGACGGATAGTGAGCGTACGCAGAAGCTGTTTGAGGCAGGCGCTGCCACCGCATCAGATAATGAGAATGCTCGCCTGAATGCTACTGCGGCCCTGAAAGATCTGGAGCAAGCCACGGAATCCCTGTCCCTTTTGCTGGAAGGGGCCACAACCGAAGATCATCAATCCGCCCAGGCTTCCTTTCAAGATGCGCTTGCAGGTAAAAGCAAAGCCCTTGCTGCCAGTGAGCAGGCTGCAGCTTCCAAAAAACAAGCCCATGCCAACTACGAAAAAGCCCTTGTTGCCAAGGGGCAGGCAGAACTTGCGCTTTCACGCACCCGTCTAATTTCTCCTGTGAACGGCGTTATTTTAAGCAAGAGCGTGAATACAGGTGACTTGGTCGCTTCAGGCCAAACCGTCTATCGCATAGGCTCAATTGACCGTCTCAAGGTACTGCTTCCGGTACCGGACAGTGAAATCAGAGATTGGAAGAAGGGGCAATCTGTGAATGTGATGCTATATGAGGAAAGCCGTCAAGGCACTGTTTCCAATATCTACCCTTCAACCAGTGCCAATACGGGAATAGTCAACGTAGAGATCGTTATAAACAATCCTCAGCGGGACTGGTTACCTGGTCAGGTGATTAAAGCTGCTCGACAGGTGACAGACAAGAACGGCATTCTCGTTCCCGCTGAAGCGGTCATTAACACAGGAACAGAGCCTTTTATCTTTAAAGATATTAAAGGAAAAGCTGTTAAAACACCCGTAAAGCTTGGCGATCAGGTTATAGAAAATCAATTACAAATCGTATCTGGCCTTCGTGAGGGCGAACGTATTGTCATTAAAGGGGCAGAAAATCTATTTGACGGCAATGCGATTAAAGCGGAAGAAGGCGGCCGCCCATGATTGAATATTTCGTAAAAAAGCGAAAAATTACGTTACTTTTTTTTGTTATGCTTGTTTTAGTCGGAGCTTTTGGATTTTTCCAATTACCACAGCAGGAAATGCCAGATGTCACCATACAAAATGCTATGGTAACAACAGTCTATCCTGGTGCTTCACCGCAAAAAGTTGAACAAACCGTAACCAAGGAGCTGGAAAAGCGCATCAAGGAAGTAGAAGGTGTTAAAACGATTACATCGACTTCCGGTAACGGATTCTCCTCTATTTTAATTGAATCCAAAAATGGAGTTGATCCACAAACAGTCTGGGATAATATGCGTAAAAAAGTACAAGATGCGCAAGCAGATCTTCCGGAAGGTGCTGAAGTTCCCGTGGTGAATGATAAGCTGACCAGTTCATTTATCGGCTCCTATGCGCTGGTAGCTGACTCCCCTGCACCGCTATATCAGCTCAATGATTTAATCACAACGTGGAAAGATCAGCTCAACACCATACCAGGTGTATCCAATGTCAAGTTCAACGGGCTCCCTGACCAGGAAGTGCGTGTCCAAATCGATAATCAAAAGCTTCAACAGTACCATCTGTCGTGGGGACAGGTCGCACAGGCGATCCAGTCACAAATCGATCGGGTTCCGACCGGCGATATTGACTACAACGGACGTACTTTTCAGCTCATTGTCCGGGAGCCCCAAAAAGCCGAGGAATTAAATCAAGCCATTCTGACTCGGACTGAGGAGGGGGCTCCCGTCTATTTGCGAGATGTTGCCACGACCGAGCTGGCACACGCCAAAAAGGAATACTTTGCCTATGTAGAAGGAAAACCTGCCATTACGCTAAGTATTGGAGCAGAAAAGGGCACAGACGTCCCGTCTATGAGCAAAAAGGTCAATGCCAAGCTTCAAGAGTTAGAAAGAACCCTTCCCGATGGGATTCGGCTTGAAACTCTTTTTGCACAAAAGGATCAGGTAGACCATATCTTCGACGATTTGCAACGCGAGACAATCCTAGCAATTGCAGCTGTGATTCTCGTTTGTATGTTGGGCCTGAATTTGCTGACTTCTGCTTTTGTCGCACTGGCGATTCCAATTTCGGTTGCCATTGCTATTATCTTTTTGCCTATGTTCGGTATTACACTAAATCAAATTTCGGTTATCGGTCTAATCATAGTACTTGGCATACTTGTCGATGACGCTGTAGTGGTAAATGATAATATTGAGCGGAGGCTTACGGAACTAGGGGAATCACCCAAAGATGCAGCTATCAAAGGTACTAAAGAAGTGATGCTTTCGATTTTGGTTGCATCACTGGCTACCATCTCAGCCTTTGCTCCACTACTGTTTTTGCAAGGAAATGTAGGTGCATTCATCAAGCCTATTCCAGCCATTGTTTCGCTGACCATGCTTGCTTCCATGATCATGTCGCTCACCATCATCCCCATTTTCCGGGAATGGTATGAGAAACGCAGACAGAATCGTCAACCTCAACGTAAAATGAAGCCTGCAGGCTTGTTGGGCCGGCAGATTCAGTCTTTAAATAAGCTGTATTCACAAAAGCTGATGCCCAAAGTCATTAAGCGTCCCTTGCTGACTGCAATGGCAGGACTCATGCTTGGAACAGCCGCTTATGGATTGGTTCCATTTACTGCAGTCGAACTCTTTCCCGATTCGGAGGACCCTCATGTCGCATTCAATATAAAGATGCCTATAGGCACCTCCGTTACAGAAACGGATCAGGTCGTCAAAGACATTGCAGACTGGATCAAGAAGCAGCCAGAAACCTCCGAGGTCGTCTACAGTGCCGGAGGAGCTGCACCGCAGCTATTTAGTGATATTAGTAGTTCGGGTGGAGATATTAGATATGATGAAACCGTGGGACAAGTTGCGGTCGTCGGCAAAAAAAATACTTTTGATCTTAACACGACAGTGGATGCCTGGGAACAGCATGTTAAAAGGTCATATCCTGAAGCTACAATCACGGCACATGTTCCCCGTCTGGGAATCCCGGTAGGCAAACCTGTTTCCATTCGGATTTCCGGTCAGAATCTGAACCAGTTGCAAACCCTTGCCCAAAAGGTAAAGGAGCAGATTGCCACAGTGAAGGGCACAACCGGCATCGTGGATGATATAGGGATTGAAAGATATGCACTGGATCTGCAAGTCAACAAGCAGGCTATGGATCAATACCTGGTAAGTTACACGGATCTGACTCGTACTTTGCTTTTATTAAAAGAAGGAGCGAAAGTCAGCCAATTTGACACTGGCAACGACCTGGTGGATATTAAATTGTATTTGAATCATAGCAATGAGGAGCCTAGCACCCTTTTCCAACAATTAAGTGTGGTCAACTCTGCCGGTGTGCAGATTCCATTAAACCAGCTTGTACAGATCAAGCCTTCATTTGCAATTCAGCAAATCAAGCATTACAATATGGAGCGGACGATTACGGTAGAAGCCGATTTGAACGGGCGTACTGCAAGCGAAGCGATGGTGGATGTAAAAAGCAAATTGGCACAAATGAAGTTCCCTGAAGGCTATAAATGGGAGGTAGGCGGCGAGACATCCGATCAATCCACCATATTCGGAGATTTAGGGAAGCTGTCGATCGTTGTAGTTCTACTCATTTTACTTTTGATCACTATGCAGTTTTACTCGCTGTCCATCCCTATTATCATTATGACGACCGTATATCTGGCAGCAGCCGGCGGGATCATTGGTATTTTCTTGACTGGTATGCCTATCGGTTTTATGAGCATCATGGGAATTATTGCTCTTGCAGGCATTGTTGTACGGAACGGAATTGTGTTAATTGAATTTATTGAAGATGCCCGGCACGAAGGAATGGAACTAAAAGAAGCCGTGATACAAGCTACCGCTGCCCGTTTCAGACCCATTTTATTGACTTCTCTGGCTGCTATTGTAGGAATGATTCCGTTAGCCCTGCTGGGAAGCCTTCTCTTCAAACCACTGGCCTTTACCGTCATTTTCGGTTTGTTGTTTTCAACTATGTTAACCTTGTTTGTCGTGCCGTCCTTGTATATGATTTTGGCCAAGTTCAAATTGCGCCGTCAGCTCCAAAAACAACAACACACGGTTATGACACCCGATCAGCCTTTATAAAACGCATGGAGTAATGCGACGTGTGCCGGACTGGACCCTAAAAGGGGAGTATGTATGGAAAGCAAAAAGAATGATATTCTACAGGCAGCCATTCGGTTGTTCTCCAGAAAAGGCTATTCTTCGACATCTGTCGAAGAAATTGCCAAAGAAAGCGGGATGGCGAAGGCATCCTTTTATAAATATTTTCAGGGAAAAGAAGAATTGCCTCTGGAAATGTGTATCATTCTGGAGAACAATATTGAACAAGACATCAGGGCACTTTACAGTAAACCTGATCTTACGAATGAGGATAAGCTGCACGACTTTATTGTACTTTATTTAAGAAATCTGGTTAAAAACAAAGTCTATTCGATGATGGATCTTCCTGAGCCGTCCATGCTTATTTTCCAAAATGAACAGCTCAACAGCACCTTCGAACAACATGAATATAAATTGTACAAATGGGTATGCGACTGTCTGATTGATGTTTTCGGATCTGACATTGAAGATTATGTATGGGATATTACTTTTGTGCTTAAAAGTGTTGTATTTGAATATATTCGTTTCTTTGCTGACCGGATGAACGATGAAACGATTGAGCATCTTACGCAATTCATCATCTTCTTATCCAATTCTTTAGTTGCCAGCCTGAAGAGTACTGATTCGGTCTATCATTTGTGGGGCAGTCCAGGCTGGTTACCTGAAAGCACTATAAGCAATCCCTTCGATCAGGGCCGCCAGATCAATGTCCTTCTTCACTCTCTGGAAGACAGTATACTTCTGTCTTCATGGAGTTTGGAGGATAAGCAAGAGTACCAGCAAATTTCCACTCTACTAAAGGAAGAAGCTCTGAAAGCGAACCCTCAGAAAGGGCTCTTAAAAGCTCTTTTTTCGTATTTGGAGCAACGTAAGGAACTGCAAAAGGTTTGCCATTTACTCAAAAATTTATTAGACCTTGCACCGGAATCGGAATAATAGCCAACCATTCGGTGCAGTTAAAACAGATTTTCAGACGCCGATAAAGTAAATTTTGCTGAATCTGCTGTAGTTAGTCTGCGAAACATAACTAAAAAAGACTGCTCATTTACATGAGACAGTCTTTTTTAGTTTATTGCTTTTATTTATTAACATACCAGGAGCTACAGACCCGCTTGTTCTTTCAGAGTATCTGCTTTGTCTACGCTTTCCCAAGGTACATCCAGGTCTGTACGGCCAAAGTGACCGTAAGCAGCTGTTTGCTTGTAGATTGGACGACGCAGATCCAGCATGCGAATGATACCTGTTGGGCGAAGATCAAAGTTGTTGCGGATCAACTCAACCAGCTTCTCATCGCTTACTTTACCTGTACCGTATGTATCTACGTTAATCGAAACAGGTGTAGCCACACCAATAGCATATGCAAGCTGAATTTCTACCTTGTCTGCCAATCCAGCTGCCACAAGATTTTTCGCTACATAACGAGCAGCATAAGCAGCAGAGCGGTCCACTTTGGTCGGATCCTTACCGGAGAATGCTCCTCCGCCATGACGTGCATAACCACCATACGTATCGACAATGATTTTACGCCCTGTCAGACCTGCATCACCTTGAGGGCCACCAATAACAAAGCGTCCCGTCGGATTGATGTAATATTTGGTTTGCTCGTCCAACAATTCAGCAGGAACAACCGGCAAAATTACCTTTTCTTTGATGTCTGCTTGAATTTGCTCCAGTGTAGTATCCTCTGCATGCTGTGTAGAAACCACAATTGCATCGATACGAACAGGCTTGCCATTCTCATACTCAACGGTTACTTGCGTTTTACCATCTGGACGAAGGTAATTAAGTGTTCCATCCTTACGTACTTCAGACAAACGTCGTGCAATACGGTGAGACATAGCAATAGGCAAAGGCATCAGCTCAGGGGTTTCATTCGTAGCAAAACCAAACATCAAACCTTGGTCCCCTGCACCAATGTTTTCTGTTTCTTTATCCACTTCAGCAGGATCACGGCTCTCCAAGGCAGCATTAACACCTTGAGCAATGTCCGGAGATTGTTCATTTAAAGAAGTCAATACAGCACAAGTATTGTAGTCAAAACCGTACTTCGCACGTGTATAGCCAATTTCCTTGATCGTGTTTCGTACAATGGATGGAATATCCACGTATTCCGATTTGGAGCTGATTTCACCAATGACGAGAACGAGACCGGTAGCTACCGATACCTCACACGCTACCCGTGCATTAGGGTCATTAGCCAAAAAGGCGTCCAATACAGCATCGGATATCTGATCGCAGATTTTATCTGGATGCCCTTCTGTTACAGACTCGGACGTGAACAAATGACGGCCCTTTACAGACATGAACTTCAACCTCCCATAATTAAAATACATGAGGATTTATACGAGAAATCCTGACATGACGATGGTATTATTCAGGTACCTTCAAGCCAGCATATGACAGGGAAGATAGCTTTTTCACCTGACTAACAAAAAATGAACCTTTTCCGGTTGGAAAAGGTTGCGTACAAGCCTCAAATGCCATGATATCTTATTTAAAACAAGGTGTCAATTCATATGCTCAATTACAAGCTTCAAAGTCGGAATAAGTTTACACGTAAATCAATTTTGATTCACATGCAAATAACTGCACTTTACAAGCTAATATATTTAGTTGAAATTATTGCAATTTATAATGCACCAAATTCAGATAAGCTACGTTCAGCAGATTGTACCAATCGCTTCGTAATCTCTCCACCAACAGAACCGTTTTGTCTTGAAGTTAAATCTCGCCAAGCCACATTCCCATTCCCCGCAAACTCTCCAAATTCCGCAGCAAATTCACTGTCAGTGTTGGGATGTATATGAGAATATTGAGGGTTATAGACAGGGAGCCCAAACTCCGCAGCGATTTCATACTTCAAATCATGTAACCTGGCACGGCTTTCAGGAATTAATTGTCTTTGGCCTCTTGACGCCATTGTACACACCCTCCATTAAATGTATTGTCTTTCATGAGGTTAGTGTGCAGCGATTAGATGTCACTTAGCCAAGAACAATTTGCTATCCCAAACAGTATTTACGAACAAAACAGTTTACTGTATCGTATAACCGCCTCGTACCATAACGACCAAGCCAAACTTTTGCCCTTCTTTTACCTGAATACCTCTTCCTTCTCTAGGAAACGATAATAGATGATTTTTTTCGACAGCCTGATTATGAACAATTTCTGTTCCAGAAGTAATATCAATAGCACCACTGGCATCCATACTATATACAACAGCATACCCATTGCGTAAAATAAATTCCGCTCCAGCTTTGGCAATTAACTTTTGACCAGGCTTTATATCAACAACCTTTAATTCCTCAGTCTGTTCTACTGCTGTTGAAGCCTTGCCTGTATTAGACGCTCCCGAAGCTGTCGCACTAGAAGTAGCGCTTGTTGTGGATGCTGTTGAACTAGTCGTTTTACTATTACTGCTACTTCCTGATCCTCCACCTTTGATTGCCTGAGCAATTTTCTGATCAACATAGCTTTTAGTTACGACTGGATCATCAGCTGTACCTGGTTGTCCAGGGTCGGAGGCCCCATTTACTGAATTATTCATTAAGGAGCCTGCAACAATTCCTCCACCAAGTAAAACAGTAGCCAACGATATTTTATAGCGTGATTTCATGGAATCCTCCTACAGCAGGTTAATGCATCTGCAAAAACACTTTGTGTTCGTATTATTGGCTTGCTTCAGAAGAAGCACCTTTCATAGCCCACGGTTTATCAAATGCCATTTTCAATGTATCAATATTTGTAACAATATCTTCAGCCTGCTGTTCAGCAGTGGTTACTTTCAAATTAGCCTCATAAACCTGAAGCTCAGTAGCTAAGCCAACATCAAATTGCTTTTTAGTCATATCAGCTGCACTTCTAGCGCTCACCAAACCAGCTTGTATTTGGGAGTACTGACTTTCCAATCCTTTGATGTTGTTATAAATGGTTCTTACAGCTTCTTCAAGCTGTCTCTTTGTACCCTCTGTTGCATACTGAGCTTTTTCAACATCAAGTTGTTGAGCTTCGTATGGCGTATTTCCTGGCGCATTAAAATTGTAGAGTTTCAAGCTCAATTCAGCTAAATCTACTTTTTGTTCACTTAACCAAATAGCAGTGCTGCTAGTAAGTACTTGGCTCACTTTAGTTTCCACATTATCTTTAAACTCAGAATAAACAGGCTTATCCTTTAGTTCATAACGTTGTTCCGGTTTATAGCCAATTACTTGATTCAAAGATACATATGCACTATCCAGATCTTTTTTAGCCTTTTCTAAAGTAGCTTGATTTTGAGTTAATTGATTGGTGGCTTGAGTCACCTCATAATCACTCGACATTTGATTATCTCTTTTAATTTGTACAACTTTCAGTTTGCGCTCAGCATCTTCTATATTCAATGCAGCCAGCTTAACAGCATTTTGCTTTTGAAGAAGCTTGTTATAAAGATCTTTTACATTATATTCAATACCTTCTTTGGTCATGTCCAGGTTCTTTTTGGCGGCCTCATAGTTAAGGTTAGTTTGAGCATAACCTTTGAAGGCTTTATCTTGCGCTTCATCGCCTGCTTCTGCAGGAACAAATTTAATATCCTTCCCTGTTTCTTTCATGATTCTTCCAGATTGATCAATATTCGTTTCTGCTGTTTTCACTGAGGTACTATCAGCTATAGCCAGTTTAACTGCATCATCATAAGTCAAAGAATCGTTATAGTAGGTATCATAAGTAACTTTAGTCACAGGAGCTGCAAAAGGCTTACTGGATAAGCTGTTGCTTTGATCACCAGTAGTGATTCCATCAGCTTGATTTGAAATGGTTACTGTCCGTGTAGTCTGATCCCAATTTACTTTGGCGCCTAATGATTGACTCACAAAACGTAAAGGAACGAATACTTGACCCTTCTGAATTTGAGTTGCCGCATCCAGTTGTACAGGCGCACTATTCTTATAAGCCAGTTTAGAACCAACATTTAGAGCTAACGTATCATCATTTTTGGATGCTGTTACTTTTTTAGCTTTGCTATCCCACTCCACTTGCGCTCCCAAACTTTCAAAAACGCCGCGAAGAGGCACCAAGGTTGTATTTTGACTAATCACTGGGGATTGTGTATATTGCTGAGTTACACCGTTAATAATAACCTTTATATCACCTGATTGAGCTCCCGCAAGATTGGCGAACATAGAAGTAAGAGCCAATGTGGACAGTAGTGCCACTCCAAAACGTTTCATAATTTCTCTCCTTTGTCAATAAGGCTAATAAAAGAAAAGGGCTCCAAAAGGAACCCTCTTCTCATCTAATTCAGTTAACTCAAAAGAGCTGCTCTTAAATTAGTTGTTGTTTTCAACAGTAACTGTTTTTGCAGTTGCATCATAGTTAACAGCTGCATCCAGTGCTCTACCTACCCAGTAGATAGGCAGTACAGTACGGTTTTTGTTAGTTACAGCTTTAACGTCCATGCGAATCACAGTACCGTTAACAGTCAACAGGTTAGTGTTCAGTTTGATTTGGGCAACAGTGTTACCTTTGATCAGGGTAACTGTAGAAGTTGCTTTGTCAAACAGGATGTTTTGTGGAGATACACCCAGAGCTTCAGCAGCATAACGTACTGGCAAGTAAGTGCGTCCGTTTTGCGCATAAGCAGCTACATCAGCTGTTTTGCTTTCGCCGTTCACAGTGTAGGAAGTGCTTCCCAGTGTGAAGGTGGCTTTAGTTTTAGTAGCACCTGGAGCTGGAGTTCCAACAGTTGCGATTGCTACTTCAGCAGCTGCAGTGTTGTTGTCTTTCCAGTTTTGAGTGTTGTCAGTTGCGCCTTTGTATGCAGTGTAAGAAACTGCGCTACCTTTCAGCTTAGCAACGATGTCGCCTTGAGCTACAGTACGGTCAACAGTCAGCTTAGGAGCCGAGATTGTGATTGTACTTGGAGTAGCACTTTCGCTATCAATGTAGAAGCTCAGACGGCCTTTATCGCTTTCGCCATAAGTATCAGTAGACACGCTCTTCACTTTAACGTCACCAGCTGTAACTTTTACATCTGGAGTAGAAGCAAAACGTACGCCTGTTGGCAATTCCAAGATTACTTCACGGCTACCATCTTTCTTAACGAAAGCTTCTTTAGCAGCTTCAGTGATTGTGATATCGCCAACTTGTTGATCGCCCAGACCGATTGTCAGGGTTGGTTTGGAAGCAGCAGCCAGAGTAACTGCTTGTTTCACAGTTGCAACCTTAACATTACCGCTCAGACCTTGGCTACCAGCAACTTCAACGTTCAGATCACCGGAGAAACCTGGTTGCGTAGCAACTTCAACGTTTTTCAGTTTCAAAGTACCTGGGTCAGTAGTGCTGCTAGGATTGTTGAAAGTCAATCTCAAAGTACGTTTGTCGGAGTCAGTGTAAGATACTTTCACGTTACCCATACCATTAGTATTTTCGAAAGAACCAACGAAATTTTCTCCTGGGTTATTGCTATCGAAAGTAGACTGCCAACGAGCACCCTCAGGCAAACGCAGAGTTACTGTACGACCTGAAACAAAAGAGTGAGCTACTTTCTCTTTAATTACGATATCGCCAATTTTTTGCTCGTCATGTCCAGCAAGAATTGTTGTTGGAGTAGCAACGGAAACGCCACCACCGATTTGTCCATAGCTACCAACTACGAGGGAGCTAACGTCAGTGGTTGTGTTACCAGAGATCGTTGCAGTAATGTCGCCTTCTTTAGCGTTTGTTTCGTCATCAACGTAGAAGCTGATAGGCAGATTAAATGTTGTTTCCTTAGAACTTACCTTTTTCAAGGAGACAGTCAGAGTATCACCATCAACTTTATAATCTACATCGCTCGGTGCAAGGTCACCATACAGAATAGTAGCAGTGCTTGGAGCGTTCCATTTAAAACCACTAGGCAGTTTCAGCTTGATGTTATTATTGTTAGCCAAAGAAGCTGCAGTTTGCTCTTTAACTTTCAATGTTGCAGTGAAATTATCAGTGTTAGAAACAGTATCCAAAGCGGACAAAGATACTTGACCGGAAGATACTACGTTTGCAATTGCAACTTCACCGCTAGTCAAACCACTTGTAGAAGAAGCATCGATGGAAGCTTTCACTGGTCCATTGCTAGGTCCAGCAACATTGATGCTTGCAAAGTTCAAGTATACTTTTGCACTATCCAAAGAGTTTTCAAAATTGAATGTTACACGTGCAGAGTTATTAGTTAGTTGTTCAACTTTCAGTGGCTCAGCAGGGAAAGGATTGTCAGTAGTCGCTTTAGATTTATTGTCACCAGCGTCAACATAAACACCTAAACCATAAGTAGCATCACTAGCAGAAGTTGTAGCACCAACTGCACCTTTCGAAGCAGTACCGAAAGTGAAGCCTTTAGGCAAAGTAACAGTGAACGAAGAATTTTTAGCAACAGAAGCTTGGGAAACGGTAATTCTTGCTCTACCTAAAGTAGCGTTGTCTTGCTGTCTAGAATCGATACTTGGAGTATACACGGATTCATAGCTAGAAGCTGCATGGATAGCAGTTGGTGCAGTCAATGCTGCGATTGGAGTTGCTACACCAGCAACCAATGTCGCTGTTGCCAGCACGTTGATCATTTTTTTGTTAAACTTTGTCATAACCTTTTTTTCTCCTCCTTGAATATAAACAGAAATATTATTTTTGTCTTTTTGTCGGATCTTGTCACTCATCAGTCGTTACACCTCCTTTCCGAGCTTTATGAGAACCCTTATAAAATGATATCTGTGACAATATCACAGAAGCTTGGAATCTAGTTGAAAGAAAGCGTCCATTTATGACGTACTCCAGTATTATACAATGTGATAACAATGCCGTAAAGATTTTTTTTAGCGAATTTTGTCTTTACGCTTTTGTACCCCTTTGTTTCATACTCACCCAATTAGACGTAGCATAGGTTTAAAAAGTTGCGTCAGTTTCAAAAAAAAAATTTTTTTTTTTGATTATGTATTCCGCTTTCCACAGTCATAATTATACTATTAAACCTGTTCCTTCGTCATCCTACAACTTTTACCTTATCAACCTTAAATGTACAAGGTGATTCCCATACATTAAAGCCAGTCTTCAATGGAGTATATTCATTAAGAATTATCCATAGAATATATAAAGTACATAAAGACTATAGATTCCTTGTAGAAATCTAATACAGTTTTAGGTAGTAGGAATGACGGAGTAACAGCAATTTACTGTAAGATAACGAAAACGAATTATTTCACTACATTAATTTTCGCACCATCTGAAAGCAAACTTACTCCCTTAACGACGACATTTTGCCCTTCAGTAAGCCCTTTGGTTACCTCAACCTGTTTGGCGCTTTCCTGGCCTGTTTGCACTTCTACCCGCTTAGCAACAGTTCCTTCCACTACATATGCATACTTCTTCCCTGCCTGTTCTAAAATTGCATCCTGCGTCACAAGGATATTACGCGGAGCTTCTGTTTTCATGTAAACATTCACAACCATACCGGATTTGAACTCGCCAGATGGATTGGGAACAGATATTTCGACAGGATATGCTTTGAGATCATTATCCATAACGGGATTGACCGCCGTCACTTTAGCATCAATTCGTTTGCCTAATGAGTCCACCCCCACAGTTACAGTGGATCCTACATTTAGCTTAGTCAAATCCTCCTCAGAAACATTGATCTTGGCAAGGATCGGATTGGTATTGGCAATCGTAACAACAGCTGACTGAGGGCTGATCATTTGCCCTGTCGTCCCTGAAACTACAGAAATAGTACCCGACATAGGGGATCTGACTATAGCATTCGCAAGCTGACTACGTGCAGTGTCTAGAGAAGCCTTGGCCTGATTCACCGAAGCACGCGCCACGTCAATACCTGTTTTCTGCTGTGCAAGACGCAATGATTTTAGAGCATTATTGTATGTTGTTTGGGCACTTTCCTTGGATGTTTGTGCATTATGCAGTGCAATCTGAGCGTTTTCCAGCGCTGTTTGAGCTTTTTTAAACGCTATTTCGGACTGCTCCAAGTCAGATTGCGAGACAGCACCAGCACTAAACAGCTGCTGGTTTCGAGTTAGCGTGCTTTGGGCATTATTAACGGAATTTTGAGCATCTACCAGAGAATTCTGAGCTTGTGTAATAGAGCTATCTTGCTGAACAAGTGCACTTTTAGCTTGGTCTACACTGGACTCAGCCTGCTGCACAGATTGCGCTGCTCCAGACTCAGCCTGCTTCAAATTAGCCAGTGTAACCTGATAGGATTCCTGATTTTGTGTAATTGTGTCCTTGAGATCCTTTTGATCAATCGTAAACAAAACGTCTCCCTTGTTTACCTTTTGTCCGACTGTCAAATTAATGCTCTCTATCTTCCCGCTAATTTTCGGAGAAACCTGAGCTGTATCCTTAGGTGCAAAGCTGCCTACAATACCTGTTGAATCCGCTATACTTCCTTTAGCTACTTTTGTTACCTGGATTGGAATTGCCTTTTGGGCAGCAGGAGCAGCAGCGGGGGCTTCCCCCCCACCGCAGCCTGCCAACGCGACAGAAAGAAGCAATGTCGTGGCTATCAGAGCACTTTTTTTATTCATTATTTCTCTTCACCCCATTATTAAATGTGAACATTCTTTTGTTGCAGCTTTGTTTGTTTTTTAAGCTCTCTCTTCGCCTGTCTTTTCAACTTCCGTTCTTTACGCTTTTCTATTCTGTTATCCATGATAACGTAAACTACTGGAACAAGAATCAGTGTAATAATAGATGCGAAGGACAACCCGAACACGACAACAACAGCCATGGGCGCTTGGGATTCGTTGCCATTCCCTGTAGCAAATGCCATTGGAATCAAAGCAAGCACGGTAGCAAGTGTAGTCATCAAAATCGGGCGTAACCGTTCAGATGCACCATGAATAATAGCTTCATCCCGATCTTGTCCTTCTTTTCGGAGTTGAATGATGAAATCAATCATAACAATAGCATTGTTGACAACCAAACCGACGAGCATGATATAACCAGTAAAAGCTGGTACACTGACGCTCGCTCCCGTTACAACTAGACCGATAAGTACACCAATTAACGTAGGCGGAATCGAAAACATAATAACAAACGGCGTAAGCAAGGATTCAAATTGCCCTGCCATAACCATATAAATCAGAACAACAGATAGCAATAGAGCTATCCCCAGATTTATAAAAGACTCCATCATTTTCTCGTTTTGTCCGCCATCCGTATCTACTCCATAGCCCTCAGGGAAATGAGTGCTCTTCAACAGAGCATCTATTTTTTGATTAACTGTACCTAAGTCCACTGATCCGTCTAGGTCAGCAGTAATATTCACCTGACGAGTTTGGTTTTTACGACTGACAGTATCCGGAACAGCACGTTTATCTATGCTTGCAACCGACGACAAAGGTACATCAATACCTTGTGCGGTTGTAATACGTAAAGATTGCAGATAGGACAAGTCATGACGGTCCTGCTCTGGCAAAGATATTCTAACATCTATCTGATCTTCACCTGTGCGATAACTTGTAGCGACAGATCCATTAAAGGAAGTGTTCACAGCAGACAAAATTTGAGTTGCTGACAAACCATATCGACTAGCAAGCTCCCGATTAACAGTGATCTCATATTCTTCACGCACTGCACTCAAACTACTTTTTACATTGACTGTCCCTGGTATTTTTTTCACATCGGTTACGAGATTGTCTGAGAGCTCTCTCAGTACGTCAATATCGTCACCTTTCAGGTTAATCGAAACAGCAGACCCGCTTGTTGAAGTCCCTGTTGCAGACCGAATTGTAATTTCAGCATCAGGAATGCTATCGAACTTCTTCCGCAGTTCAGCTACTACATCATCTGTTGCCTGAATACGCCCATCCTTCAATGTAACGGATAGCTCCGCCGAGTCAGTTGGTGTTGCACCTGACCAACCTGAAGTAGCACCGGAACCGACGGTCACTGTCATTTTGTCAAGATCCGGAATTTTTAAAATTTCTTTTTCTATCCCTTGAACAACTTCATTAGTTTCTTTCAATACTGTCCCGTTAGGCATTTTCACATCAATTAAAAACTCACCTTGATCAGCTTCTGGGATAAAATCAAGCTTAACCATAGAGAGCAAGGAGCCCGCTGGAATAAACATTAATAAAATGATGATCAGGACAGATTTCCGATGGTTAATTCCCCAATTTAGTACGCGCCGATATCCGCCCTTGAATTTTTCAAATCCGATATTAAACCAGATAATCGGGTTAATACCTTTATAAGTACCCGAAGAATATAGAGATTCATCTGGCACAGTGAGTAACCAACGCGAACTGAGCATCGGCACAATCAGAAGCGATACCAGCAAGGCAGCAATATGAGAAAAGATAACAGTTAATGCCAACGGTTTAAACAAAGCTCCCGCAAGTCCGTTGACAAAAACAACTGGTAAAAATACTACGATCTGTGCAAGTGCAGATGCCATTACCGCATTACCCACTTGCTTGGAGCCATCAATAGCCCCCTGGAGCATGCTCTTCCCTTCATGTCTCTGCCTAAAAATATTTTCAATAATAACAACGGCAAAGTCGACAAAGGACCCTAACCCCAGTAGCAAACCGCTCAATGAAATGACGTTGATGGTTTGCCCGCTGAAATACATCATCATAAATGTAGCCACAAAAGAGATTGGAATAACAATAGTTGCAATAATCATAGAACGCGTACTATTCAGGAATAGTAACAGCACAATTGCGGCTATAATGAGCCCCAATATAGCATGCTCTATTAATGAATGTACAGAGTCTCTAATAGGTTTGGAAGAATCTGTGACCATCTCCAGTTGAGTTCCCGGAGGCAGATCCTTCCGTATTGAATCTAAACTTTCCTTCACAGAATTAGCGATTTCTAGAGTATTCCCTCCTGTAGCTTTATTAACAGAAATATTAATACTAGGCTTTCCATTAAAGGTAGAAATGGTAGTGACTTCTTCCACAGAGTCTTCAACTGTCGCGATGTCCTTTAATTTTACGCTTCCCTTTCCTACAGGGATTGGCGTTTCACCCATTTCTGAAACAGCTTTATATTCACCTTGAACCCGAAGCTGGATTTGTGTATTACCACGATATACAGAACCAGCAGAGCCAGCTACATTATTAGCTGATAGCGCTTGGCTGATTTGATCCAGCGTAATGCCATAGCTTTGGAGCTTCGCTTGATCTACAGTAATTTTCACAAGCCGTTCTTGCCCGCCTGACATGTTGGCCGAGGCTACTCCAGAAATTCTTTCCAGACGTGGCTCAATAATATCTTTAGCAATAGGCTTCAGCGTGTTAATATCCTGATTCCCTGTAAAAGCGAGCGTAACAACTGGCGTTGCGTTGATATCCGCTTTAATTACGCGCGGTGAATTTGCCGCCTTTGGAAGAGACCCCCGAACCCCATCAATTTTATCTCGCATGTCTAGGGTTGCCTGGTTTATATCTACTCCCCAATTAAAATAAACTATGACCATAGATGATCCTTCTGAAGACCGGGACTCGATATTATCCACATTCTCAATAGAAGCCAGACTCTTTTCAATAGGTTTGGTCACCAATTTCTCAACTTCTGTCGGTGTCGAATTAGGCATACTGGTCACTACCACAGCAATAGGCAGCTTCAGATCAGGCATATACTCGACAGGAAGCCTTAACGAAAAAATACCGCCCCCGATCAACAAAGCAACAATTAACATAAATACTGTTACAGGACGGCGTATTGAAAACTGAGACATCTCATCACTCCCCACTCACTTCTTTATGTAACTTTTAAGCACACTAATCCTCTACTACGAAAAAACAGGCGTAAAGTTTCAGATATATGTGCAAAAAAAAGCAAAAAAAATATATAAGCAAATAATAAACACATTTTGAGATAAATACTTAAAAAAAAGTAGTTAATTTAAATGCATTTAAGGTGATTCAAAAAGCAAAGGCGCTGTAAACCTTCCCCTTAGTTATTTGCTCATTGATATTATGGCACAGGCCCTCAATTCCAGTCAAATAGCTGATTTATAAAAAACATCCCTCTCATGTCTATGAAAGGGAATTCCAATTTTGCATGGAGGGATGTTCAATAAATCAAGCTTATAAGGATTAGATTTTAGGGAGCAGCTTTTTATCAGCCATAACTTTACCAATAATAATAGCTGCATCGCCACGCAAGGTCAGAGATGTAGGGTTAAACATATATCCTTGCTTCAGATCACTTGCATCAACAGGCGAACCTGTGATAAAGCCCTTCTTGGCAATAGCCAGTACAGATGCTTGTGCATAATAATCAATCTTGTCTGCATCTTTAAAGGTTTTGGACAGATTCTTCATGATCTTGTCATGATCTGTTTCCAGCTTCAAATTCAATGCCTTGGCGATAATGACCGCTGCATCTTGGCGCGTGATTACATCTTCCGGCATAAAGATTCTCGGTTGCGAGCCTTTTACAATGCCGGCACGTGCAGCCGTTTCAATATAACGATAATCGTAAAGAGCATCTGCTGATATCGTATTTGGAATGGACACATCGTCAAAATGCTTTGCCCCACTGAAACTAAGAGGAAGTTGCAGGCCTTTAACAATCATGGCCGTGAATTCGCCTCTCTTAATGTAGCTATCAGGTCCAAAACTATTAATTGGATCCATCGGATTCATGACACCTTTAGCCAGAATAGCCTCAATGTAATCTCTGGCATACTTGTGCTTAATGACATCACTATACGTTTCTCCAACCTTAGCGACTACATAATACCCGAAACGATCGAACGGTACTTTAATGGTATGTTTCTTCGGATCCACCACACCACCAATGTTCTGCCAATCTTTAAGATCAGAATCAAAATAGAACACTGTCATTTGTTTCCCTGCATCCTGAGAGATACTATTATCATACGTCAGCGTTAATGTACCGCGCTTTGAAGGTACTAATTCGTTAGCCGGATCACGCCAGTAGAAATTTTTGATTTTACTGCTGTCATTTTGCGACTTATTGGCCAATTGATAAGGATCGGCACCATAAGTTACCGGATCATACCCATCTGTTTTAATATCATCCGCTATACCTGGGTCAATCCAGAATACCGGACTCGACATGTTAAAGCGAGTTGGGAAATCTCTGTTAAAGTATCTGCTTCCATCTGCAATCAAGCTCCGCATATCCGATAATGCTTTTTCAGTTTCAAATTCATGACGGTCTACTACACCATCTTCGCTATTTGCTATTGCAAAGTACAACGTATGGCCAGAGAATACCTGGTTTTTGAATTGTTGAGGTTGGTCGTAATCGCGACGGATCAGACTAGTTCCCTTTGCAAAAGCAAGTGCAAGATTACCATCAAACACTTTATGTGATGTTTTCATGGCTTCCATGTACTGCTCGCCAGGAATATTCGTAGGCACATATTTCACAGTAATAGATTGTTTCAGTTTTTCCTTACCTGCTGTAACGATGACATCAATTTTATTATCCTTATTGGCTTTCAGTCCTGTAACGATGGCTTTGTAGGTTGAAGGATAATCAATGGTGCCATCATAATCAGAGTCAAATCCCTCTTGAACTGCTGTTTCCTTACCCACTGTAACACTATCTGCATTAGGCGCGTTCACAACCACTTGCACAAAGTTTTGATTCACGATTCTCTTTTCAGGGAGAGGACGCAAAATATCAAAAGCCGTGGATTGACCGGATACTTGCAGGCGGAAAGTAGCAAATGGTCCGCCCTTGCCACTGTTGTACAAGGTAATGTTATAGGCTACTGGTGTTCCATCCTGCGGAACGGTTTGGTTTTTCAACACAAAGCTGAAATACTTTTTGTCCGGATGATAGTACACAAGCAGGTCCTTTAAATCTTTGCTTGTAAATTTATCTGTAGTAGCGCCGGAGTTGTACGTTGTTTTGGCATCTTCTGCTGAGAAAAACTCATTATTCAGCGTCCAGTTCATCTCAGTGCCGTCCGAACCCTTAATCTCCAGAATATATTGATCTTTATTGGCAATATCACTTAATGAACCATTTACCTGATCTGCTTTACCCAAATCGGCAATACTGAAAGTACCAAACACATTGATATTTTTCAGAGAAGTTTTGTAGTTTGTGTCATCTACCTTAGTAAAATTGGCATCTTTTGCTTTTGGTGCAATCTCGCTATATTTCGGCGTACTGCTCAAGCCGCTAACTGGTGTAAAAGGGATAATCCCTTGTGTGTTTGGCGCCGGAATTACCGGGATATTCGTCTGTGTAAAGTTTACTTTTACGGTATTGCTATACTCAATACCTGGCTTGTACACAAACTTGATTTCATTATTCCCATTCGCTAGCGCATTGGCTGCGGCTGCTTCCGAGGAAGCAGCAAGCTTAAAGTCTGCTCCTGAGCCATCCAGATCAACCAGCACATTGTTGACATACAAGAATACATTTCGGTTAGCGCCAGTGTAATGAATATCTGCTGTGTTGCTTACATCAAGCAATTTACCTTTAAAGTACCCCAGTTGTGTCAGTTTATAGGTGTTCAAGTTTGCACTTGATGTATTCAACGGGATTTGCTGCCCGTCATAGATGGTATCATATTTCATGAAAGGACCCTGCAATAGGTTTACTGTTGCTTTAACCAATTTGCTTGTGTCGCCATTCAGGTAGAAATTCAGTACGTTTTGCCCTTCTTTAGGCAGAGTATCTACATAAGCAACGATTTTCTTCACTTGTGTTGCCTTTCCATTGATTGTCCGAATCACATCTTGAGGTGAACCCACAGTATGAACGGATACACCAGAAAGTTCAGAAATCGAAGAAGGAGCGCCGTTGACAACAATGAACTCCATACCTACAGGAACAGATGGAGCATCTGTGGTCTTGTTCTTCATAGAGCTTCCAGTTAATTTTATGGCTTCATCTATGGCAGCGGCCTGATCAGACCCGCTTCCATTAATTCTGCTCAACAATTGATTATTAAAATCAGGAAGATAGTTTACATCATCAATGTATGGCTGAGTGCTACTGCGCAATGTAAATTGAACAGCCGATGGAGCTGGAGGTGTACTGCTATCAGTATAGGTTATACCCAGGGATGCTCTGGTCAAATGATCAATTACAGCCTCTGAAGGTACAGTCACCTGGAATGGATACACCTTATAGCCATTTGATGTAACCACATTAGCAGTATCAATCGTGGCATCAATCCCAGTAGCGCTACCTACAGCACTGCCATTGTTACTTACATCTGTAAAGCGTGCGTTAATCGTAGCTACTCCCGGATCGGATGCACCGCCTGGAACCAAAACCTTACCATTCAAAACAATTCCACTCGTAGATGAAACGGTGAAGTCAGGCGAAGTGGTCAGGTCAGCAGACACATTTCCATCCTTGCTCAAGTTCAAATCGGAAAATTCAGGTTTGCCTGTATAAATTGTAATTTCACGCATCACCGTAAGGGCCTGAGTTCCGTTGCCTACTTTAATAGTCACTATATTCTTACCCGGACTGAGTACAACACTACCTGTTAGTTTATAGCCGGTATAAGAGTTAACAGTATACGTATTACTGCTTTTTGCAGACGTGAGCGTTACACTGCCAGCATTAGGCGCCGTACCTTGAATGACTACCTTGACGTCATCCGTACCGCTATTTCTAGCGTCTGTCAACACAGCTGTTTGGTTCTCTACCAATTGCTCGGTTTCACCATTCAGTGCAGCAGACAGATCATAAACCTTGGGTCCATCCTGGTACTCTACATAAATAGAATCCTTCATATCAGCCGAATTTTGACTGCTTTGGAATGTGATTCTGTTCAAGCCAGGAAACAGTTTAATGTCTGAAACTTTAAGCGTAGAGCCGTTGACTGAAATTCCGCCTTTTTGACTCTCATTTTTATTTACCACGTTAAGGGTCGTTCCGTTTTTAGAGAGCTGGAATACACTATACGATATCGTGCTTCCGTTCACTCCGTTAATCGTACCGTTTACTGTAATACGGTCGGTGTTAACCGATCTGGCCGAATCGACATCATATTTTTCATTTGGAAAAATAAAATAAGTTCCTGTCGCAGCATGAGCCGTACCTACCAGGGCCGCCGGCACCAAGCCAATGATGAGACCAACCGTCAGCAACATGGATAGCAATCGTTTCAAATCATTGTCCTCCTTTGATTCTGTCGCACCTTGGGGCACGTAATCATTCAATACTTTTTTTATCGGTAGTGAACATACAAAAAATTAGTAAATTCTCAAAAAAGGAGGGAGATTTTTTTACAGCAGACAACAAAAAAGCCTTCAAACCCGCGGCAAACCGCCAAGCTTGAAGACTTACTTTTAAAATGAAAATTTATAATTTCGATCGCGTCTGCGAATCTGGCTTAGCCAACAAGCGAATCAGTGTGTTAATCACTGGACGCTTTGTTTTACCCACGAGACCAATGACCTCTGCACCAATCTGCAGGAAAAACATCATAATACATATCACGACAAAGATAACCCAGTTTGCTTCATTAAGCGCAGCATACGATTGAATCACAGCTAATACACCGAAAAATGCAGCAATACAGTAAATAATCAATACGGTCTGTCTGTGACTGAAACCTAGCTCGCGCAAGCAATGATGCAGATGACCTTTATCCGGTGAGAAAATCGGTTTTTTCTGCAGTTTGCGACGAACAATGGCAAAAAATGTATCCGATAATGGTACACCGATAATAATCAATGGCGTAATAAACGATACGATAGCAATTTGCTTGAAACCAAGCATGGATAGCATGGCTAGACAGAAACCTAAAAACAGTGACCCAGTATCACCCATGAATATTTTAGCGGGATGAAAGTTAAAAAACAAAAATCCAACAATGCTGCCCAGCAGCACCAGACAAAGCATAGCCACCATGTAGTTGCCCATCAGAAGGGACATCACAAAGATGGTTCCAATCGCAATTCCCGAAACACCCGCAGCCAGTCCATCCAGACCGTCAATCAAATTGATGGCATTCGTTACACCTACAATCCAGAAGATCGTAAGCGGGATGGAGATCCAGCTCTCCAAGGACGAGTATGCATCCTGAAAAGGTACATTCACAAAGTCCACACGGATATCAAAAGCAAACACAACCATACAAGCAACGGCAATTTGAGCCAAAAATTTCAACTTTGCATTGAGATCAAAACGATCATCGAGAGCACCAATCAGTGTAATCAGCGTACCGCCAATCAGAAAGGCCGCGATAAAGTTAATATCCCGTGAGGACAGCATTCCGTCGGGTACTAAAGGCAAAATCGCCAATAAGGACAACAGAAACGCCAAGAAAATCCCCAGTCCGCCAAGTCGCGGCATAATCCGGGTATGTACTTTTCGGGCATTCGGTACATCGACGGCTCCAACCTTAACAGCGAATTTCTTAACGAGCGGTGTCAGTAACAGCGCAAGTCCCAGTGCCATGACGAAACCAATAATATAGATCAATAGCATTTGATCATTCGACCCCCAATTTTAAAGCAAATCCCTTTTCAGATGTAACCGCATTGAATTATACTCTGATCAAAAATAAATACCAAGCTTCATATTCTGGCAAATTAGCGGGTTTTAAAGGTAGATTCAAGCTATTTATCACTCTTTTGTGACGTTTTCTTTTTCACGCATCACTTTCACGGCGAATTTCGGCAGCGCAAGCATTCTTTTGTACCGGCTAGGCTCTTTAAGTAGCCTATACAACCACTCGGCTCTGAGTTTCTGGAACAATTTGGGTGCTCGTTTTGTTCTGCCAGATATAACATCGAAACTACCGCCAACCCCCATCATTATCGGCACGCCAAGTTGCTCCTTGTATTTACCAATCCACGGTTCCTGTGTGTCCGCGCCACGTGCTACAAACAACAAATCGGGATTCGCTTCACGAATAGCTGCAATGACTGCCTTGTCCTCTTCGGGTCCAAAAAATCCATCACGTTGGCCACAAACCGTAATCCGAGGATAAAGCTCATGTACCCGTTGTGCAGTCGCTTGAATCACCTCGGATGTTGATCCAAGTAAATAAACTTTCCAATGATAGTTTTCTCCGGCTCTAAGCAATTCATGTAACAAGTCAAAACCGGCCACTCGCTCAGGTACAGGATGTCCTACATAATTTGCGGCCCAGACCACGCCAGTCCCATCTGGAACAATTAATTCGGCCTGCTTCATCACTGACATGTACTTAGGGTCTTCCAATGCAGCCATAACCATAATCGGATTGGCAGTGATCACTTGATGGGGTCTGCGAGACTCCACCGCCTGGATTAATACATTTAAAGTATCTTTCATATTAAGCCTTGATACCCGAACACCGAAAATCGGGACGGTAGGCACATTCGTAACCTTATCAACTGTCACTGTATCCATCATCCTTTGCGACACAAGTAATTAATGATATGCTGTGCCGGCAAACGGGCCTCGCTCTTCAACAAAGCAATTGCCGCTCCCTGGCTCTCGATCCATTGATTTCGCTCGTCTAGCAGCCGCGTAGCCTCTTGAGCCAGCTTTTGTCCATCCAGCGCTTCTGTAGTGCCTACTGGCTGGCTGCCGACACGACTGAGGAAATGGTCAATTTTGGGATCGTAGGATATCCCCAACGGGGGGACATGATGGGATGCTGCATAGATCAAGCTGTGCAGTCTCATCCCGATCATCAAGCTGCAACGACTGACTTCCAACAGCATCTGCTGAGGATCGGTAACCTGATCACACATACTGACACGACTTCCCGTTGACGTAATATCCCCCAACAAATCCATGACCATTCTCGAGGCCTCCTCGTCGTCAGGCAAATGGAACGGTAAGAAACGCAAGTGTACACGGCGTCCAGCAGCTAATTTTTTCAAACCGTCTGCAATAGCCTTTAATTCACGATGCTCCTTGTCCCAGTAGCGGACTGACACACCAACGATCGGAAGCTCGCCCTGATCATTCTCAGCCGCTTGCTCGGCAGCGGAGGGCAATGGTAGTCCCATTACCGGATCGGGAACAACCTCGACAGGCGGGCGCTTAAGCTTCATGCTATTCAGTAATGCAGCGGATTGCTTGTCTCTTACAGATACATATTCGCAACGTTGAAACACAGACCGGATCATGGGGTAAAATATCTTTCGTTGCACCGGACCAATGCCCTGAGCATATACAAACGTCGGCTTACCAGCCCATTGAGCCAACTTGAGAATTGCAAGGTAATAAGGAATGCTTTTGGGACTTGTCGCATCCTGAAGCAAGCTTCCACCACCACTGATTAACCCGTCGCTGTTTTGAATCGCTTTTCGAACTTCCCCCAGGCTCATACGTGGGACAGCTTCTACTCCATACATTTTCTTTGTCCATGCGGGGTCGGAAGACAGAACAACAGGCTTGATCGTAATCCCTGCTTCACGACTTTCCTCTTCTAATGCAGTCAAAATGGACTTGAGTACCGCCTCATCTCCACTATTGCGAAAGCCGTAATAACCCGAGATTATTATCGTTTGAGCTGTGGTGACCATTTCTTCCAACATCCTTCCAGCACCTGCCACACGACAATTGCGATAATTCCCAGGAGCAGACCCAGTCCCAATCCTAATAACCCGCGACTAAGCGAGAGTGCTGCTGGAGAATGAATGTGAGCAAAGGTATCCACCATAGAAGCTTGACCGATAGCAGCTATAATCAATAAATAGATCGCTTTGCGGTATTTTAACGCCAAGAACGCGCCTGCAATAAACAGCGGGTGTGCCATCAAGAATTCCTTATTACGAGGACGTACACCAAATGCATTCTCAAGAAAATTCCGGAAAACCAGCTCCGTGTTCGACACTGTACCTGCATTCCCCGTACGGCTCAAGTAGTATAATCCTGCGGCTCCGATAACAGCCAATGCAACTACCCACAGTACGGTAATCGGCGTACGGAGCAGCTTGGAAATTTCCTCACGTATAGAAACGCCACGATAAAAGAAAATATATACCGCAGCCAAAAAGATTGGCAGAATGTGAAGCAAACCCACACCTCTAAACTGGTTCAATACAAGGCTGTAAGCAATACTATTCAACAGCGCAATAACAAAAGGCACCGCAGCCAGCGACAAAATTGCTGTTCGCACGTACAGGATAAGGGTTTGAACCAACCGCTGACCTGTAGAAAGCTCCTGTTCATGTTTAATTCTAACGGTACGTACGGCAATAACCATTGCTACTGTAGGGCCGCTAATTGCTGCGAGCAACGCCAAGCCTTGCTCCATCAGGCTGGAGTTCAAGACATAAAGTCCTGCGGAGCCAACCAAACCGACTACAAAGACCAGCAGGGTCAACACCGGGGCGAAATAAGACACCATTATGGAGAAGAATGCAAGTGCACCCAATACGACGACCACTTTTAGATAGCGTTGAATTGACGAATCAACCACCTTGAATGGTTCAGCCTGTCCGAGCTCAAATCCCTTATTCTCCATCCGTTGTATAGCGTTACCTGGTTTGTCCAAGCTGTGGACCAGATTGTCTACCGAATCCTTTACTTTTGCCTCAGCCACGCTGCGCGTAGGGGCAGTATTAAGATAAAGCATGCGAATATTGCGATCCTTGGTCGCCAATGCAAAACGATCCGCCAAGGTCTCGACATCAAGTGTTGAATCCTTGTCACTCAGAGAATACAGTCGGACAACGTTATAGTGAATATCGTAGGCAAGCCTGTTGAAGCCTGCTTGTGGTTTTTTCAAGTTTTCAATAGCAGCCAAGCCAATATCATATTTATTAAGCAATTTAGCAAATGCCGCCAAGCTATGCTCTTTTTCGTTATCTGTAAAGCCTTTGACCGAATCCCCTTCAAACAAAATGCGTTTCACACCATTCTGTTGAAAGGAGGCCAGCATCTCTTCCGTCAATTTTTCGTTATAAGGAAGACTGTCACTCATCCGCGGAACAATAAAAAATCCTTTGCTCCGAAGCTGCTTCATAGCAATCGGGTCAGGCTGCATCGGCTTAAGATACGCATCCTCCGGGGATGTTTCCACAACCAGCCCTTCTTGTCCCTGATAGCTCCATGGCTTCACGTTAATGCCAAGGCTTGTAAACGTACGTTCAATTAACGGCTTTAGTGCCTCAGCATTTTCTTTGTCAGCAAAAACAACATACGTAAAATTCTCATTTGCAGGTGAAAGACGTTTTTCCAAATCAGCAACGTTCTGAGTCGTATAGGTTACGACCCGGCCCGCTTTACGGAAATCGTCCAATGTACTTTCATACATTGCCATACTGTTTACACCCGCCTGCTTTAAGCGGTCCAGCTGCTCGTTCAAATAGTCCTGCGGGTGAGCCTGGTACGAAGCTGCCTCTGTCAAATCCCGATAATCGAATACAATCTCTACTTTTTTACTTGAAGATTCTGTCTTCACACGATCGGCGATGATTGGGATGGAGGCCAGCAAGCCGAGTGCAACCAGAATCCATAACCATTTTCGAGAAGCCGTATTCCAATACTGCCATTTCTGATACACCAAAGAACCTCCTTAATATCGTTGCCGCAATAAATCTATTTTCCCAATGCCTATTCCAGATTATTCGCAACATAGAAATGACCCCCACGGCGTACTGCCCTTTGCCGTGAGAGGTCACCGATTACTTATTTCATATCCAATTGTCTTACCCTATTCTATTATAAATGGATTTGTCTCAAGCGTCTACGCGCGCCATAACAGCTTCCGCCAGACGGCTGATTCTTTGCTCCGCATCTGCCAGCGAAGAACCGCGTACCGCGAAGTATACTTTGATTTTTGGCTCAGTACCAGAAGGACGCAGACAGAACCATGAACCGTCCTCCAGTAAAAATTTGAGCACATTTTCTTGTGGAAGACCGTCCAACCCTTGCGAGTAGTCCAGTACCTTGTCTACCTTCACCCCTGCAATCTCTTGAGGGACGTTGCTGCGCCAATCCGCCATTTTTCCCTGAATCTGCGCCACTCCGTCCTTGCCTTTCAGAGTACGAGACTCCAACGTCTCAAGGAAGTATCCAAACTGATCGTACAGCTCTTGTAAAACATCATACAGCGTCTTACCTTGAGTGCTGTAATAAGCAGCAGCTTCAGCAATCAGCATAGCCGCAAGAATAGCATCCTTGTCGCGAGCATAATTGCCTGCCAAATAGCCATAGCTCTCTTCATAACCGAACAGGTAGGTATAATCTCCCGTTTGGTCAAACTGGTTCATTTTCTCACCAATATATTTAAAGCCAGTTAGCGTATTAAACACAGTTGCGCCAAAATGTTCGGCAATGACTGCACCCATTTCGCTGGTTACGATGGTTTTGATGACCGCCCCGTTATTCGGAAGCTTACCTGTTTCTTTTAGCTGATTCAACAAGTAGTACACCATAATTGCGCCGGACTGATTTCCAGACAATACTACATATTCGCCGTCACGGTTCTTCACAACCGCCCCCATGCGGTCAGCATCAGGGTCTGTTCCGATCAACAAATCCGCACCAATCTTCTCACCCAGTGCAATTGCTAACTTGAATGCATCACGTTCCTCCGGGTTAGGCGATTTGACAGTGGAAAACTCAGCATCAGGCAGCTCTTGCTCAGGTACAATATGCACCTGCTCAAAGCCGATTTTCTCCAGCACACGGCGCACCGGTACATTTCCAGTTCCATGAAGAGGTGTAAATACAACCTTAAAGTTTTTCCCTGGTCCGGCTGCAATCAGCTCACGGTTCACACTCACACTGGCCACCGTCTCTACAAACGCTTCATCTTCCTTTTCTCCAAGCCAAACCAGCAGTCCCTGTGCCTCTGCTTCTTCACGGGTCAGACGGTTAATATCAGCAAAAGTAGGAACCTCACGGATATAACCAATCACCTGCTCAGCCTGATCAGGAACAAGCTGGCCACCTTCATTATTGTATACCTTGTATCCATTATATTCAGGCGGGTTATGGCTCGCAGTTACGACAATCCCCCCACTGGCTCCCAAATGACGTACGCTAAACGAAAGCTGTGGCGTCGGACGCAGGGACGGGAACAACTTAGCTACGATACCGTTGCCTGCCAGCACCAAGGCTGCATCCAGAGCAAACTCCGGCGAGAAATGGCGCGAATCATGTGCAATGACAACCGAAGGCTTGCCTTCTTTTCCAGCATGCTGCTCTAAAATATAGCGAGCCAGCCCTTGAGTCGCACGTCCAATGACGTAGCGGTTCATTCGGTTACTGCCTGCACCAATTACTCCACGCAAACCACCTGTACCAAATTCCAACTCTTTGTAAAAGCGATCCTCCAACTCCTGCTCGTTGCCCTCCAATGCGCGCAACTCCTGTTTGGTTTCTTCATCAATATAAGGGTCTTGCAGCCAGCTCTCAATGCCTTCTAGTGCTTTTTTACTCAACTGCGTCATACGGAATTTCCCCTCTCCATTTTTGTTGTCAAAACAGGATTTCTATGTACACATGCACTCGGTTCAAACGTCGTGCTTATGTCAGCAGAGCCTGCTTATTGAGGAGGATCGGATAAAGCAAACATAATCTCGCCCTCAGCTACTACCGTATCGCCTACTTTAGCCGTAGCTTTCCCCTTGCCGAATGCCCCTTTAGAACGGGTTATTTCCACTTCAAGCGTCAGCGTATCCCCAGGAACCACCTGTCCGCGGAAGCGGAAACCATCCAACCCAGCCAAGAAACCGATTTTGCCGCGATTTTTCTCTAAATGCAGTAATGCAACAGCCCCAACCTGAGCCAGTGCTTCGGTGATCAGCACACCAGGCATGACCGGATACCCCGGAAAATGTCCGATGAAATGAGGCTCACTCATCGTTACATTTTTAATGCCTACTGCTCTTACCCCTTCCTCCAGCTCAATGATGCGATCCACCAACAAAAATGGCGGTCGATGGGAAATAATTTCCTGAATTTGATTAACATCCAATTGCAACTTGTCCATTTACCTTAATAACTCCTCTCGCTTGCAGGTTTGGTTTGCACCAATCATAAATGGCTGCAAGCATAATATTACCCTACCTGTGCTGCATAAAAACAGTGCAAAGCGGCAACAATGTTAGATATCCTTCACCTACTGCAGAAGTGAAGGTTGAGATAAGGGGCTTTTTCCGCCGGTTACGCAACCAGAGGCGCGAAGAGGCCCTTTTGCCCGTATTTGGTCTTACCCCGCAGTGTTACAAACTCCCCATCATTATACAGTTATCGGATGCAAAAAGAAAATTACGCGGAAGTACCATATTGGTTGCTCCTATTATGGGGTGAAACGGGCGTTCAATTTGAGTCAAGGGGGGCGGGCTGCGCGATTTATTTGATCTTCCGATCGCTGTTGCCCCTTAATTTTTTCATTTTATAAAACCTGTAAGGTTAAAATTTAGGGGCAAAGGCGAACGCTATCGCTTCTCCAGATTCAAATAAACCTCTCCGCCGAGTTACTTTTGGCTCAAAAGAAAGCCTCGCTTCAATAATGCTCGCTTGTCGTGAAGGGCGAAACAAAACAACCGAAGGCCTCTGTGATGGCCTCCATTGGCCGCAATCCATGCGTGCTACGCTGGAGGGTTCTGCATTGAATGCATTGAAGACAAAACAAAACCCTGCGCCACTGGCACAGGGTTTTGTTGTTTTATTACTACCCACACAAATTGCGGGTGGTTTATTTTAATAAGAGTGGTCCTAATGGCGGGTAGCAGCGGAGCGGGCAGAATTGTTCTGGAGAAGCGCAGCGTTTGCCTTTATCCCCGGATTCAAACTTCCAATGTTTTAAAATCAAAAAGGAATCCGGGGATAACAGCAATCGGAAGAACAATCTGCACGCGGAGCGGTCTTTTCCCACCACAGCCACTCATTTAAAGTAAACTAAGGCGCAAATATAAGATCAATGACATGCTGCCAGGTTTTCCATTCAAATACGCCTGCCAGTCCTTGCTTACCTACAATCACGTATCCTGCAATTAAACCACCTAACAGTGAAAACAGGAGCAGCAGCGGAACTACGAAATAACGGGCAGTACGCCAACGGGACTTTGTCTTTTCAGGAACTCGACGGGAATCGGATTGTTCTTCTTTCATTACCAAAGCCCTAAGCCCTCAGATTGTTAGCCAGGTTCATCATCGTATCGCTAGAGGTCAGCGCCCGCGCTGCCATTTGATACATCCGCTGAACTTGCATCATATCTGTCATTTCACCCGCTAAATCCACGTTGGACTGTTCCAGGTAACCGGAACGCACGGATACGTCCGTTGGAACAGCACCCGCTACACCTGCTGCACCGAATACATTTGCTTCTGTTACTCCATTCGCTAATACGAACAGGTTATCATCCCGCTGTTCCAGTCCTTCTGGACGCTGAACATCCATCAGCTTGATTCGCTGACCAGCTGTTGGTTCGCCCGTCCCATTAGCACGAATCAACAACTCACCGTCCGAATTAATAGCCACCTTGGAGCCTGCTGGCGCAGTCACAGGAATATCATTGTTGTCCAGTACCGAATAGCCTTCAGCCGTGGTCAACATCATCGTTGCACTGTCATTCGGGTCAGGAACAAAATGAAAGCTACCGTCACGAGTCCAGGCTTTTTGCCCATTGCCCTGAACTTCAAACATGGCATTGCCCTGGATTGCCAGATCGGTTGGAAGCCCCGTCTCCTTGAGTGATCCTTGTTCCATATTTTTCATAACTGAGGCCGTTTTAACTCCGTAGCCCAAATTATAACCCAGCGGCATAGCCCGCCCGTTTTGGAGATACGTTGAAGGCTGTTGCTGTACATTAGCCAGCACATCTTCAAAGGAGCCCTGTTTACTCTTATAGCCAGTCGTATTGATATTAGCGATATTATCGGCAATCAAATCCAAACGCTGTTGCACACTGGCCATAGATACCATTGCGCCAATCATGGAGTTGTTCATCACTTACCCCCTGTTATACACGGCCTACTTCGTTAACGGCCTTGTCCAAGCTTTTATCATAAAATTGAATAACCTTCTGATTCGCTTCATAAGCTCTTAACGCAGCCATCATATCCACCATCGACTGCGAAGCATCCACATTAGATACTTCCAGATAACCCTGACGAACAGACACAGTATCATTAGCGGTCATCATTCTGGCTGTAGCCCCATCCGTATCATTCAGGCGGAAATTCCCATTGCCCTCACGAACGAGCTGGTACGGCCGATCTATGACACTAATTCCAAGCGTTGTTCCCAATGTCTGGTTGGACTGGCTATCCACCAATTCGCCTCGCTCATTTACTTTAAGTGCTGAGACAGCACCCGTCAATCGAATCGGTTTGCCATTCGTATCCAGCACTGCTGAGCCAGTCGATGAAAGCAATGCCCCCGCTCCATTTACCCGAAAATGTCCATCACGTGTATAGCGTACATTACCGTTATTGTCACGGACCGTAAAAAACGCTTCTGGACGATAGGTGACTTCACCGTTAGCATTAACAAATTTCCCTGCCTGATCAAAAGCCATAGGCTGACCCGTTGCCGGGTCGTTCACATTGATATTGGACTGTATCGCGAAATCCGTGGCCTGGCCGCTGTCCTTCAATATCCCCTGAATGTAAGGGGAGAGGCTTTCCTCGGCAAAAACGCCAGTATTGAGCTTGCCGACCGTACGGTTCGGATTATCCGGGTTACCGCCCGTCATAGAAATAAGCATTTCCGGAAAAGAACGTTGAACGCTGTTCTCCTGCTTGTATCCCGGCGTATCCATATTGGCAATATTTTGCGTCACAGTGTCATGGCGTCGTTGCTGTGTCATCATTCCGGCTGCCGCAGTATATAGACCTCTCAACATGTATCGTGCACCCCAATCCTATACTCTGCTAATGCATCATCTACTCGCATGGAGGTTTGGAAGCCGATATACAAGGCAACCTGTCCGACCACACACGAGTCTCATATAGTCACTATCGGCAGATTAGAACTTTTTCTTAACCACATGATCCAAATTATCCAGCATAATTCCTGTGCCTTTAACAACACAATGCATCGGATCCTCGGCAACCAATACCGGAACACGTAATTCTTCTGCAAGCAGCTCGTCCAATCCGCTAAGCAGCGCACCGCCACCAGTCAGAATGACACCACGATCAATAATATCGGCTGACAGTTCCGGTGGGGTCTGCTCCAATACAAACTTGGCCGCAGCAACAATCGCTGACACAGGGTCTCTAAGCGCGTCCTGTACTTCATCGGCGGAAATACTTAATGTTTTGGGCAATCCGGATACCATATCCCGTCCACGAATGTCCATTTCCGCACGTTTTCCACTCGGATGCACGGTTCCGATAGCAATCTTGATATCCTCGGCCGTACGTTCCCCAATGAGAAGCTTATACTTGGTTTTCACATATTTCATGATGGCTGTATCAAACTTATCCCCTGCCATTTTAATGGAAGAAGCTGTGACCACATCCCCCATAGAAAGGACTGCGACGTCTGTCGTTCCACCACCAATATCCACGACCATGTTGCCGCTAGGCTCAAAGATATCCATTCCTGCCCCGATGGCAGCTGCTTTTGGCTCTTCCTCCAAAAATACTTCTTTCGCCCCGCTGCGCTCTGCCGCTTCACGAATCGCTTTTTGTTCCACTGAGGTAATGTTCGTCGGTGCACAAATCAAAATACGAGGGTGGCTGTACCAGCTTTTCCCCCCTACCCGATTGATAAAATATTTTAACATTGCCTCCGTCACTTCAAAATCGGCGATAACACCATCACGCAAAGGACGAATGGCTATGATATTACCAGGAGTCCGCCCAACCATGCGACGCGCTTCCTCTCCGACAGCCAATACTTTTTTTGTATCGCTTTCTATCGCAACAACGGAAGGTTCGTCAAGAACAACCCCCTTCCCTTTGACGTGGATAAGCACGTTGGCCGTACCGAGGTCGATACCGATATCATTACTGAACATATTAAAAAGGCCCCCAAAGTGATATTTTAAAAGCTAAGATTCGACAAGAAGCGGCAAATATATGTATAAACCTACGGTTACATGTCATTTTTCGTCTTGTACCATCTTTTAACATATCATACTTCAGGGGGTTGATTCAATGGCTTTGCCAGCCAATTCACTATATATTTTTAAGACTTGCCGGAAATGAGAATCTCCCTTCTTTTCCCACTCGTTTTTTTGTACTTAATTTTCGTCGCTTCCCCTCCCCGCAGATGGCGGATGGATTTATGGTATTCGAGAATGTGCTTTACTTGATCGGCAAGATCCGGGTTGATTTCAGGCAGCCGTTCGGTCAGATCTTTATGCACCGTGCTCTTGGAGACACCAAATTCCTTGGCAATCGTACGGACCGTATTCCTTGTTTCCACGATACAGCGACCGATTTTGATGGTCCGTTCCTTGATGTAATCGTGCACGCTCCCGCCTCCCTACTGTGGATAGTTTGGTACATTATATGAGGAGCGTGCTTATATATTCGCGGTTTGGCGGGAAGACATGCTTCCGAAGGCCTATTTATTTGACAGAAGCAACTTATCTGTTTACCTCCTGAACAAAAATGAATAAGAAAAAAGCAGGGAATATGGATTCCCCGCTTTGCATGCAAAGCCATAACTGAATTTATTTTTTAGGAAGCAGACCTGTAGGATTCACCGGCTTGCCATCCTGGTACACTTCAAAATGCAGATGCGTTTTCAAATCTTTTTCAAGCTCGTTACGACCCGCTGAAGCAATCACATCATTCTGTTTAACTTGATCGCCCTCTTTTACTTTCAGATCGCTCAAGCTTTGGTACACCGTTTTGAGATTGTTATCATGCGTGATTTCTACGACATTCCCCACCAGCGGATTTTGTTCCACACGGGATACTTTGCCACTCAGGGCGGCTCTCACTTCAAACGCTTGATCGTCGGCCCGGGAAAGATCAATTCCGGTGTTAGCAGTAAAGGTTTTATCATACTCTACCATGGCTGCTGCCTGCTCATCAGCTGTCGCATTTTCGTCAAAAAATGGCTTTACGACCTTTACTGCGGCGGCATCTGCCACCGGCCATGCGATATTTTCCGACTGGGCAACGACTTCCATACTTTCTGGCTGTTGTCCGTTAACATCTGTATCGACTGCGCTTGTGCTCTGTACCGATGGACTAGCTGGGTCAGGTTTGAAAGACTTCTGGCTGGCATCCTGATAGACCCACACTAAAGTTAGTATAATGGCTGCTGCGGCAATGTAGGCTGCCGGGTATGCCCACCTTTTGGACAACAGCTTTTTCCACGAAGACGGCTGTGAAGCTCTTCCACCCTGAAAGGTTTTGGGTGTTTCTTCATGATTTTGGTTCTGGTTTTTATTTTGTTCACTCATTTGCTCATCACCTCAGTAACCAGTGTTACCGGGTGCAACTCTTTTATACTTCAAAGTTTTGAAAAATTTACTAACCTAGAATACGAGAAGCCTGTGTAAAGGAAATGCCAGTATAGTAGTGAAGGAGAATTTGAGTGGCAGTATAGCCTTCCTTGGCCATTCCATTGGCCCCCCACTGGCTCATGCCGACACCATGGCCGTAGCCATAGGTCGTTATAGCAATCTTGTTTCCTTCGATCCTCCAGGTAAATTCAGCCGAACGAAGTCCCAGTTTGTTGCGAATTTCCGGTCCTGTAAAGACTGTCCCTCCTACTTTAATCTTTTTGATCCGATGGCCTTCTGTCTTGGAAAGCACCTGAATCTCGGGCATACTTACTCCTCCAGTAGAATCGGCCATCGCAGCACGGCTCAATCCCAGTCTATCAAACACGCCCTGACGGCTTAGTGTGATGGTTTCTTTATATCGTGGAGCCAGCTGCTTGTCCCAGGGACTCGATACACTCCGTAAGTAGGGCACTGCCTTGGCCCAAACATCCTCTGAATTTTCGGTATAACCGTTGCTGGTAGAAAAAAAAGAAGCGGTAATCGGTTTGCCCTCATACACCATGATTGTATCCTTGGTATCGCGTACAGCCTGCCGAATTTTAGCCAGCTCAGCAGCTTTACCGGAATGCCCCCACTCTCTAGTAAGTTTAGCTTTAGAAATATAAGCCTGATGCTTAACGGTATCCGTCACATCTGCTCCTGCTGGTGCGCCGCTGGTATCATCAGCCAGCAAACGCCGAGTAATGAAGGTGCGCGCGGCAATAGCTTGCGCCTTCAGTGCCTCGCCTTCGAAGCTGGGCGGCATTTCGGCGGCTACAACACCGACAATGTACTCCTCCAGCGGCAGCGTCTCTGTACGGCCCGTAGACGTGACGTAAACACGCACGTCCGGCTCTGCCACTGTCGGAACACCACGCGCTGGAGCAGCGGGGATCGCGGGGATGGGTGGAACCCCAGGCAGCCGCGTGACGGTGGCTTCAGACTTCGCAGCCGCGACGGATATCTCGGGGGCTACCTTGCGGCTGCCCGGTGGCAACGGCTTCGCCGTATGACGTGGCCACGTCATTAACGCAGGCACAGCCAGTGCAAGCGCCAGCAGGCCTGCTATGGCGACAGCTGGCAGCCAGGGACGGTGGCTTCCCCAGCGTGGAGCACGCCCGGTGGCAGGCCGCAGGTGTGGCACGGGCATTGATGCGGGCGGTAAGCTTACGTCGCGTGTGGCACGAGCTGCTGCGCCGGTGGCAGGCAGCGACGCGCTTACGAGATGCACAGCGGGAGTCACTGCCGTTGCACGCCGTGCGTACCTGGCTTCAGCGGTCATTGGGCCTCGTGTACCCGATCTCTGCTGGGCAAGCCTGCTTGTCTGTGCCGGAGCAGCTATAAAGCCGGGACTTTCCTCTTCAGGTAAAGTCCGGCGATGATCGTTGGCATGATGAATCGGTATACGAATGCGAACCTGTGAATCTTTCATGGGCATAAACCTCCATCAAAGGGCTGAATATCTGGCTGGAAGCAATAAACTGCTCCAGTAGATATTTTCAATCATATGAGGTCGTCCACTTTGATAGAACCGTTTTAAGAGGACTGAAAGAATGAAAAAGACAAGCCGAAAACACGAAAAAACCAAGCCCTTTCGGACTTGGTTCCTAATTGTTGTAAACCATATTCATACACCGCGTGTGTTAAAGCTTATGCCAGAGAAGGTTGAATCTTTTTGAACAAATTCCCTGTAGTTTCTTCCGATATTACACGCTCTGTAGTGGACGAATGATCCAGCTTCGGCTCTTCTACGGTCACTCTGTAAATATCCGCACCCAATCCAGTCAGCTTCTCAGCCAAATGAACGTAGCCACGGTCAATGTGATGTACACCGGATACCTCTGTAGTACCCTCCGCAATAAGCCCGGTCAGAATTAACGCAGCACCTGCACGCAAATCTGTCGAAGTCACTTTCGCGCCTGTCAGTTTCGCATTGCCTGTTACAATCGCAGAACGACCTTCGACTTTAATCTCCGCATTCATAAGATGAAATTCATCCACATGCATGAAGCGATTTTCAAAGACGGTTTCGGTGATAATGCTCGTTCCTTCAGCAGCAAGTTGAAGTGCCATCATCTGAGACTGCATATCCGTAGGGAAACCAGGATAAGGCAACGTTTTAACATCAACAGCCTTTAACGGCTTATCAGCGATAACACGAACTCCGTTTTCATCTGGTTGAATGGTTACACCCATTTCTTCCATCTTGGAGATAACAGGTCCCAAATGATCAGATATTGCCCCTTCCACATATACGTTCCCGCCTGTGATCGCAGCAGCAACCATATAAGTACCTGCTTCTACACGGTCGGGAATGACCGTATGCTTCACACCATGAAGTTTCTCGACGCCTTCAATACGAATAACGCCAGTACCCGCACCGCGTACCTTGGCTCCCATACCATTGAGGAAGTTCGCAAGATCAACGATCTCAGGTTCCTTAGCAGCATTCTCAATAGTGGTTACGCCCTCGGCAAGAGTAGCGGCCATCATAATATTCTCGGTTGCTCCTACGCTGGCTACATCCAAATAAACCTTGGCTCCACGCAGACGCCCGTTACTTTTCGCTTCAATAAAACCTTGGCCTAGACTAATCTCGGCCCCCAATGCTTCAAAGCCCTTCAAATGCTGGTCAATTGGTCGTGTGCCAATTGCGCAGCCGCCCGGAAGCGAAATTCTCGTATGTCCCAAACGTGTAAGCAACGGTCCCATAACCAAGAATGATGCGCGCATTTTCCTAACCCACTCATAAGGGGCTTCACAGGAAATTATCTTCCGCGCGTCAACACGAATGACCTCATCTTGGTATGTAACGCCTGCTCCTAAGGACTCCAGTACTTTGTTAATGGTCATCACATCGTCTAGAGGAGGCGCATCAATAATAACACTTTCTCCTTCTTCTCCTAGCAGAGAAGCAGCGATGATCGGCAGAACTGAGTTTTTGGCTCCGCTGACTTTGACACTCCCGGTCAATCTGTTGCCACCGCGGACGATAAATTTGCTCATCTATGGTTCCCTCCGCGCGTCATTTCCCTTTTCCATCATGGAAAAAAAGAACATATTCCGCTATTTTCATGCCTTGCTTTTTCAATTACATAAAAAACAAGATTTTATTAATACCCTAACTGCCATCATACCACTGATCAAAACAAGTATACAAGCGTTTTTTGTACTTGACGTCCATCATACTCCAACTGATTCAGTCGGTTATACATGTATGGTTCTTTTGTTTACCATTGTTGACAATCTGAAACGATGTTATTCGACATTTCCCGCAATGACGCAGTCATAAAGTCATATAACCCGCTCGCTCCATGTTAAAACAACACACTAGAGCATCTGGCTCCATGAGATGTAGCTCAGCAGGAAACCAGAAACCAACTGTCCGACGATAATAGCAAGAAACAAGTGCAACAATCTGCCATGCGGTCCTTTGGGGTGCCGGATTATTAAATCCAGCTTTAAGCTCTGTAAAGCCCACCAAGCTAGCGCTATACAGATGAGTGACACGATCATGGAGATCAACGCGGTCATACTCGCCGATTGACTTAGCTGTTCAGCCAGCTGCTGCTTCCCGTTCATCTGTAATCCCTCCCATCTGCTTCACAGACTTCTTTATAATACTCGGCGAGCGCCTAATATGCTAGTCATATTTCTGCTTTCAGAACATTTATCTCGACAAAATATGAATAATTACTTCTGTTTCGTGAATTTAAAAGGTACTATGTACCTAGCTGCCGAGCAAGAAATAGGACTGCATATTTGGTAATGATATTAAAAAAAGGGCCCGATCACAGTGATTGAAGGAAGGAAAGGTTCTCCTCTCCACCTGCCGGACATTCTCTGGCAGAAGTTATGAAGCGGTCTCCCTGTCATTCCATCCGTATACTATGCCGAACCCTTTAATAATTCCACTAAAACCTAATATTTAATTCTTATTTGGTCCTGATACTTGTAGCATTCAAACGGTTAAGCGCCCGTTGCAGAGCCACTTCCGCCCGATGATGGTCTATCTGCTCCTGCTTGCTCTGGAGCCGCAGCTCCGCCCGCTCCCTTGCCGCACGGGCACGCTCTACGTCAATATCTTCAGAGCGTTCCGCACTCTCAGCCAAAATAACCACTTTATCCTTGCGGACTTCAACAAAGCCCCCATTGACCGCGATCACCTCAGTCTGACCACCGATTTTGATACTTACCGGTGCAATCTTCAAGGGAGTGACCAAGGGAAGGTGTCCAGGTAAAATACCAAGGTCGCCTTCCGAGCCGCGAACACTGATGCTGTTGACCTGCTCTGTATAGACCAGGTGCTCCGGCGTCACAATCTCTAATAAATACGTGCTCACTTGAATCCCTCCTGAAAGCTGTCCACAGACAGCTCACTTCGTAAGGCTTTCGGCTATTCTTTGCCTGTGTAATTACATTGTTTTGGCTTTTTCTACTGCTTCTTCGATGGCTCCTACGAAAAGGAACGCTGCTTCTGGAAGATGGTCATACTTCCCTTCCAGAATTTCTTTGAAGCTTCGTACCGTTTCTTTAACCGGTACATATTTACCCGGGAAGCCGTTAAACGCCTCGGCAACGTGGAAAGGTTGGGACAGGAAACGCTGGATTTTACGTGCACGTGCTACCAGCATTTTGTCTTCCTCGCTCAGTTCGTCCATACCCAGGATGGCAATGATATCCTGAAGTTCGTTGTAGCGGGCCAAAATTTGTTTTACCCCTTGCGCTACATTGTAATGCTCTTCACCTACAACGTCTGGAGACAAGATCCGGGAGCTTGATGCGAGTGGATCAACCGCTGGGTAAATACCCATTTCGGAAATTTTACGTTCCAGGTTTGTCGTTGCATCCAAGTGGGCAAATGTTGTAGCAGGTGCCGGGTCAGTGTAGTCATCCGCAGGCACATAGATCGCCTGAATGGAAGTAACAGAACCTTTTTTAGTTGAAGTAATCCGTTCTTGCAATTGACCCATTTCAGTTGCCAGCGTAGGCTGGTAACCTACTGCGGAAGGCATACGTCCCAGCAGGGCTGAAACCTCAGAACCCGCTTGAGTAAAGCGGAAGATGTTATCAATAAAGAGCAATACGTCGCGGCCCTCTTGATCACGGAAATACTCCGCCATCGTCAGACCCGTGAGGGCAACACGCAAACGCGCACCCGGAGGCTCATTCATTTGTCCAAACACCATCGCTGTTTTGTTGATAACGCCGGACTCTTTCATTTCATGGTACAAGTCATTTCCTTCACGTGTGCGTTCACCTACACCTGCAAATACAGAAATACCGCCATGCTCCTGAGCAATGTTGTTAATCAATTCTTGGATGGTTACGGTTTTACCTACACCAGCACCACCGAACAATCCAACTTTACCGCCTTTGGCATAAGGAGCCAGCAAGTCGATAACTTTAATGCCTGTTTCGAGCATTTCCGCTTGAGTCGTCAATTCATCGAAAGAAGGGGCCTGACGGTGAATCGGATTTTTTTCTGCTGTACTAATGTCAGCACCGTTATCAATTGGATTTCCCAGCACGTTAAATACGCGTCCCAGAGTAGCCTCACCAACAGGCACCGAAATAGGCGCCCCCAGGTCTACCGCTTCAGCTCCGCGAACCAGACCGTCTGTGGAAGACATGGCAATACAACGTACACGATTATCGCCCAGATGCTTTGATGCTTCAAGCGTTAGATCCAGCTTAACTCCAGTCTCCAGCACAGTCCCAATATGAATAGCATTTAGGATCTCCGGAAGCTGACCGCGTTCAAATTCAACGTCAACAACCGGACCCTGGATGCTCACTACGCGTCCTTTGTTCATCTTTTGGTTTCCCTCCTACAAGCTTGCACAGCCGCAAATCTGAACAACTCTGATTTGTTTTGCGCCCGCAAATTATCATATTAGTATAGGCTCTGCTATACAGCAATCTGCAAAAGCTCATTAAGATTGAGCATTTGCACCTGCCACAATTTCCGTAATTTCCTGGGTAATAGCCGCTTGACGAGCACGGTTATAGGTCAACGACAGTTCACCAATCAGCTTGGTCGCATTTTTGGTAGCTGAACCCATCGCCGTCATCTTCGCTCCCAGCTCACTGGCCTTACCATCCAGCAAAGCGCCGTAGATGAGTGTTTCTGCATAACGCGGCAACAATACTTCCAGCACTCCTTCTGGTGAAGGCTCATACTCGTAATCAATCGAGGATGAAGCAGTATTCGAATCCAGTGTTGCCATTGGCAACAAACGGTCAACTGTTGGAATTTGAGTCAGTGCATTGACAAAGCGGTTATAGCATAGATAAAGCTCATCAAATTCTTTAAATTCAAAGCCTTTTACAGCCTTGCTTGCAATCGTTTTGATATCTGCAAAAGCAGGCGTATCCGACAAGTCAGTTACTGACTCTGCAATAGGGAACTCACGACGTCTGAAATAATCCCGTCCTTTTCGTCCGATGATGAAAATCACAAATTCATCCTGTGAACGGTGACGTTCCGCAATCGTCTGCGTAACCTGCCGCAAAATATTGGCGTTATAACCACCAGCCAGACCACGATCAGATGTAATGATGAGATAAGCAGTCTTTTTGACCGGACGCGTCTCCAGCATCGGATGCTTGACGTTGTTCGATCCAGAAGCAATACTGCTGACGACTTCCTTAAGCTTTTCCGCGTAAGGACGAGCCGACTCCGCTTTCTCCTGAGCTTTTCTCAGCTTGGATGCAGCGACCATTTCCATCGCTTTCGTAATTTGCTTTGTACTCTGTATACTTTTAATCTGACGTTTAATCTCGCGCATACCTTTTGCCATGATTTCACCACCTTCAAGCTTTGGCAAAGCCAAAGCTAACTTCGTAAGCAATCCCTTAGCTTTGAGAAAAACAAAGCTCTTCGTAAGATTCAAGTCCAGCCGGACATATGTTAAAGGGCCTGTTATTAGGGGTAAAACATGCCAAGGAAGCCAAGGCCCGAGGGGCATGCTTCCTTAGAACATTTTTCGTCATAAACAGGCAATTTCATGTATTAAACCGACGTGGCAAACGATTTTTTGAATTTCTCGATAGCTGCCTTCAAAGCTGTTTCGTTATCAGCCACCAAGTCTTTTGTATCACGGATAGATTGAAGCACATCCTGATGATCAGACTCCATGAAAGACAGGAAGTCCTTTTCAAAACGTTTTACTTCCGTTACCGGGATATCATCAAGGAAGCCCTTAACAGCGGTGTATAAGCTCACAACTTGTTTTTCAACAGGCAACGGCTGATGTACACCCTGTTTCAAAATTTCCATCATGCGAGCGCCTCGGTCAAGACGGGCTTTAGTGGATTTATCCAGGTCGGAACCGAATTGGGAGAACGCTTGAAGCTCACGATATTGAGCAAGATCCAGACGCAGAGAGCCTGCAACCTTTTTCATTGCTTTAATCTGAGCGGAGCCCCCTACACGGGATACAGAAATACCTACGTTAATCGCCGGGCGTTGACCCGCATAGAACAAGTCTGCCTCCAGGAAAATTTGCCCATCTGTGATGGAAATTACGTTGGTTGGAATGTATGCAGAAACGTCGGACGCCTGTGTCTCGATAAACGGAAGCGCGGTAAGTGAGCCGCCGCCCAATTCATCATTCAGCTTCGCTGCACGTTCCAGTAAGCGAGAATGCAGATAGAAAACGTCACCCGGATAAGCCTCACGACCCGGTGGACGACGCAGCAACAGGGAAAGCTCCCGGTATGCAGACGCTTGTTTGGTCAAGTCATCATATACGACAAGGACATGCTCGCCTTTGTACATGAAATACTCACCCATAGCGCAGCCGGAGTAAGGGGCAATGTACAGCAAAGGTGATGGCTCAGAAGCAGATGCTGTAACAACAATCGTATATTCCAAAGCACCGTGACGACGCAATGTTTCAACAACTTGAGCTACTGTAGATTGTTTTTGACCAATAGCAACATAAATGCATTTCATACCATTGCCTTTTTGGTTCAGAATCGCATCAATTGCAATAGAAGTTTTACCTGTTTGACGGTCACCGATGATCAGCTCACGTTGACCGCGGCCAATTGGAACCATAGCGTCAATGGCTTTAATTCCTGTCTGCATTGGCTCATGTACGGATTTACGGGCCATAACACCAGGGGCCTGACTTTCCACCGGACGGAATTCCGTGGTAGCAATTGGACCCTTGCCATCCACCGGCTGACCCAATGGATTAACTACGCGTCCAATCAGTGCGTCCCCAACAGGGACCTGCATGATTTGGCCTGTACGTTTAACTTGACCGCCTTCACGGATGTCGGAGAATGGTCCAAGAATAACGACACCGACATTGCTCTCTTCCACGTTGAGCGCCAAGCCCAATACGCCGTTATCGAATTCAACCAATTCACCGGCCATGACTTTTTCCAGTCCGTAGACGCGGGCAATACCGTCGCCGACTTCAACAACAGTGCCGACTTCAACGACCTCGATATCATTTTTATATTGTTCAATCTGACTTTTAATCAATGAACTGATTTCTTCAGGTTTGATACTCAAGTGTGTTCACCCCTATCTTCTATACTCGTCTGTTAAAGGATTTTTCAAGACGATCCAGCTTGCCTGCCAGACTGCCGTCATACAGTGTATCGCCAATAAACACTTTCAATCCACCCAGCAGACTCGGGTCTACTATATTTTCCACGCGGATTGTTTTATGTTCACGGGCTCCGAATTCCTCAGCTACCGTTGCTTTTTCCTGCTCACTGAGCGCATAGGTGGAATACACCTTTGCATGAGCCAGCCCCAGCTTGTACTCCTGAATCTCAAGGTATCCATCAAGGAGAGCTTCAAACAAATCGGCTCTGCTGCGCTGAATCAACAACTTAATCGTGTTAATCAGCGAGGCAGACATCTTGCCTTCAAAGCTGTTGGCCAGAACCTGAAGCTTGACCTCTTCCGTAATGTTAGGAGAATTAATGAACTTACGGATTTCGGCATCCCCTGATACAGCCTCTACAAAAGCTCGCAGTTCCTGCTCGGTCTCCATAATGGTCTGCTCCTGCTCTGCCACTTCAAACAAGGCTTTCGCATACCGTTTGGCAACTACCGTATCCCGGCTCATGCTTTGCCTCCTACCTCTTTAAGGTATTGGTCGACAAGCTCTCCCTGGACTTGGTCTTCCTTGATTTCTTTTTGAATCAGCTTGGAAGCAATTTGTACCGAAGCTTTACCCACTTCGCTGCGCAGCTCGGCAACTGCCTTATTGCGCTCGCTTGTGATTTCACGAACAGCTTCATCTTTCAGGCGAACTGCTTCGTCTTTAGCCTGAATAATAATTTGCTCCGCTTGCTTGTTACCTGTTTGTTTCGACTGCTCAATAATATCGTAAGCTTCCTTACGCGCTTGCTGGAGAGCCTGTTTTTGCTCCTCGACATAGGCAGCAGCCTGTTCACGCGTTTGTGCCGCTTCACTCATTTGCTTCAAAACAAGCTCACGCCGCTTCTCCATAACTGAAAAGAGAGGGCCGAATGCATAACGGGTCAGCAACCAGTACAAGATCAAAAATGCAATGACAGTAAACACGATACTTGTCCAATTTAAATGCAATTGAAGTCACTCCTTTCCGGTGAACGTCAGTCCTAGATCTTTCATATTCAAACGAACAAAGAAGGCGCGGATGGCTGTGCCTTCCCCGCCAAACCTTGCTTCCATTCAATTAAGCAGCTGAGTAGAAAATGAATGCCAGAACGACCCCGATGATTGGCAGGGCTTCGACCAGACCTACACCGATAAACATTACTGTTTGCAACGTTGCTTTTGCTTCAGGCTGACGAGCGATACCTTCAACTGTTTTACTTACGATCAGACCGTTACCGATACCAGCGCCCAAAGCGCCCAAACCTACTGCGATTGCAGCTGCGATATATGCCCAAACTCCCATTTTTTAAAATCCTCCTTAGTGATGTGTATTTGTGTTTTACATGTATTTGCAGTTAAGAGCGAAGCGCACTTCTGAACTTAACTAAAAACCGAAAAATGAGCTTGTCTAATGCTCTTCTTCATGCGTATCAATGGATTGTGAAATATATACGAACGTCAGAATTGTAAAGACGAACGCTTGGATACTGCCGACAAAAATACTGAATCCTTGCCAGACTACGAGCCCCAATACGGAAGCAACCATACCTCCCACACCAAGTGCTGTCATTTTCAGCAGAACACTGATCAAAACCTCGCCGGCAAAAATATTACCGAATAGACGCATACCATGTGTCAATAGTTTTGAGAACTGCTCAATCAGGTTAATTGGCAGAAAGAATGGAAATGGCTGAACATAGTGCTTAAAGTAAGCTTTGGTGTTACGGAAAATTCCCAGAAAATGAACCAGAACAAAGATCATCAATGCCAGTCCAATAGATACCCCTGCATCTGCGGTAGGTGATTTCCACCAGTTGACACCTATATGGGCAGCTTCGCCCGGATGAGTCGCCTGTGCTTGCTCTAATGCTTCCTTGACTGGAACGATGTCATGCCCGAATACTTGTGCGCTTTGCACATTATCAAATTCAGTCACGATCCCGAACGGCAGACCCAGCATATTTCCGACGAAAATGAACATGATCAGCGTCATCCCTAAAGAAAGGAATGGCTTCCCTTTTTTCAAATCCATCGTACTGGATATGAGCCCTTGAACGAATTCCACAACCCATTCCATAAAGTTTTGCAGCTTTCCGGGATTGTCCACAGACAAATTGCGCGTTGCAGCAAAAGCCAGTCCAAACACAATAGCGCAGGTCACAACCAGCATAATAATGACGGACAAGTCAATGTTAAACCCGCCCAATTGGATAATCGGTGATTCATGCAACATGTTTTCTCACCCCTTTCTCAGTTGAGCCATCATTTTTCCTGAAGCGCGAATATGATGCCTATAATTAAAAGAAGAAATTGCCCAGTCACCAGGCTTGCCATTACAGCGATCTCATGGAAATAGGCCGGAAATTCTATGGCCAGCACCACGGCCAAAATTGAGGTCCCTAATCGAACGCCAAAGCCAATACCTACCACTCTCTTCTTTCTTTCACCGGCGGCCGCACTCGCAACCTGTCGAATTCTGTAGGCCATATACAGCACATTTAGACAGCTTACTCCCGTTCCCAGAATGATTCCGTGAGCAATGTCACGATGTTGGGGCATGAGGGCGGAGACCGGGAAACACAGAGCCATTATAATAAGCGCTACGATCCATAACTTTTTTTGCATACGGGTCATCTCATTCATGGTTATCCCTCAATACCTTTCCGATCACAAGGGCAATACTTAATGCGCCTACAACCAAGCCTGCGAGAACGCTTACGCCAGTCCAAATTCCGGAGCCACCAAGTTTGGCATCAAGCCATTTTCCCGCATAGAAACCACCCAGTGTGCACACCGTCAGATCAATGCCGATAGCGCTCACCAGTCCAATTGCCTTGAAGGCATTTCCGGTGTTATTTCGGTTGTTGTTTTGCTTGGAAGGTCTGACCACTTTTCCATGTCACCCCTGTAATTCCAGTCCATTTTACTTAAATATAAGATGCTTTGTCAATTGAGATATTTTAGCGCCCTAAAGTATAAAAATCAGTCGACAAAGCATCTAAAAATGCTGTATCCCTTGGTAACCGTACAGTTTAACTGTATGCTTGCCTTGTAAAGGAATATTATTACGAGCAGACGCCTTTTGTGAACATTGTGTGAAATTCTTCAGGTCGTTCGGTTTTGACACCGTAATGGTGCAAAATCGCATTGACAATTCTTACCGATGCCTGTCCATCGCCATAAGGATTTGCCGCCTGACTCATAGACTCATACAGCCCGGAATCCGTCAAAAGGGCCTTAGTGCGATTGTAGACATTCTCTTCACTCGTACCGACCAGTTCCAATGTACCCGCCTCAATTCCTTCCGGTCTTTCGGTCGTATCCCGTAGTACCAGTACAGGTACGCCGAACGAAGGCGCTTCTTCCTGAAGACCGCCGGAATCCGTAAGAATCAGATGTGTGTGCGGATAAAAATTGTGCAAATCCACAACATCCAGCGGATCAATCAACTTAATACGCGGATGGTTGCCTAAAATCTCGAATGCAGGCTCCTTCACAGCCGGACTTGGATGAACCGGATAAACGATAGCGATATCCTCAAATTCGTCTGCGATCCGTTTTACCGCATTAAAAATTTGACGGTGTGGTTCCCCCTGTGACTCCCGACGGTGGGCTGTCATTAGAATCAAGCGCTTGCCCTGGGCCCATTCCAGTACAGGGTGCTCGTAATCCTGGCGAACCGTATACTGAAATACGTCAGTCACCGTATTACCTGTTACATATATTCGAGATTCAGGTTTATTTTCCTTCCGCAAATTCCCAGCCGATAAAGAAGTAGGCGAGAAATGAAGATCAGACAGCACGCCTGTGAGCTGACGGTTCATTTCCTCAGGATATGGAGAAAGCTTGTTCCATGTCCGCAAGCCTGCTTCTACATGCCCTACTTCAATTTGTTGCATAAAGGCTGCATAGCTAGCGAGGAAAGTGGTCAGCGTATCGCCGTGAACCAACACGATATCCGGCTTGGCCTCGCGTAATACAGGTTCCAGCCCCTGAAGTACACGTATGGAAATTTCGTTGAGTGTCTGACGGTCTTTCATCACATCCAAATCATAGTCAGGGTGAATGTTAAAGACCTCCAGAACCTGATCAAGCATTTGGCGATGTTGAGCCGTAACGCATACCACAGATTCGATATGCTCCGGATGACGCTGAAGCTCCAAAATGAGAGGAGCCATTTTAATCGCTTCCGGACGCACGCCAAAAATGGTCATTACTTTGATTTTGGACATTTTAAGTTAAAACCCCTTTTCATAATAAACGTTCGGTTCACAAATCTTTTTTATACGAAATCAGCCTGGCCGCAACGTCCATAAATTTGCCGAACCTCCAAAGACGGTCTACTTCGTTCCGTACAAGCGGTCTCCTGCGTCACCAAGACCTGGGACAATATAGCCATGCTCATCCAAACGCTCATCCAGAGCAGCGACATAAATGTCTACATCAGGATGTGCCTCTTGCACAGCTTTGACACCCTCAGGAGCAGCAATCAGATTCATCATTTTAATTTGGGTACAGCCTCTTTTTTTCAACACATCTATGGCTGCAATCGCCGAACCGCCTGTTGCAAGCATCGGATCAATGACGATCAATTCACGCTCTGTCACATCTGTAGGCAACTTTGTGTAGTATTCCACAGGCTGCAATGTTTCAGGGTCGCGGAACAATCCCACATGGCCTACCTTTGCTGCCGGCAGCAGCTTTACAACGCCATCCAGCATACCCAAGCCTGCACGCAAAATCGGAATAAGGCCCAGCATACGTCCGGAAATCACTTTACCTTCTGTCTCAGCAACCGGTGTTTGCACCGTAATGCTTTCCAACGGGATGTCCCTCGTAATTTCATAAGCCATCAAAGTTGCTACTTCATCCACGAGCTCGCGGAAATCCTTGGTGTTGGTCCGCACATCGCGGATAAATGTAAGTTTGTGCTGGATCAAAGGGTGATCACAAACCACCAGTTTTGCCATGATATATTCCCTCCGGTATTATCGTCACGTTCTTCCGCACCAGAATATCGAACATCCTGAATGGAAAGGATCTATGTAACCTATTTGTACAAACCAAATAAGCACAGATGCAGTGCGTGCCTGTAAATCCTGTTTATTATAACATTCCCTTGGTTGATTTAACACCTGCCACCACAACCTTTGGCCAAGAGAAAGATATGTAGAGTAAAATATCTCCCCTGCCACATTATGAGTGACTTTTGTCATGGAAAACCACATCAAAAAAGGCTCTAACGGCCCTTGACCGTCAAAGCCTGTCGAACTCAAAATTCCCCTCTGTGCTATAAGTTGGGGTTCGGGCTCCTGATGAAGCGACGTTTTTATCTATACTTCAAATTGTCCCACGCTCCCTGAAATTGCTGCAGCATTTCGTCTTTTGTAATAACCCCCGCAATATAGGCCTGCATACTACTGCTCAAATCCTGATTCAGTCCTTTCGGGAAGCGCTGGAAGTTCCAGCTCCATATCTTGCCTTCCCTCACATGCCGGGATATTTCCGCACCAAGATCACCTGTCGTTTCATCACTGGATGTAATGCTTTTGAAGGCGGGGACGAATTTGAACTCCTTGGTAATATAGTGCTTGCCTATCTCCGAAGTAACCAGCCAATTGAGAAAATCTTTTGCCTCCTGCTTCACAGGCGAATTTTTATTGACCACCCAGTTGGATGCCACCCCCACTGCAAGCCTGCCTCCTTTAGCAGGATCATTATCTATAGGCGCAGGCAGAATCCCCAGATTCAAGTCAGGATTAATACCGTCTATTTGTGGCTGAGTCCAGTTCCCCTGATGCATCATGGCGGCCTTGCCTGTCGCAAATAACGTGACTTGTGTATTATAGTCTGTCGTAAGGGGATTGCTGTTACCATATTTTAAAGTCAGGTCAAGCAGCTTCACCCACTGATCAAACACAGGGTTGCCAGGGATACGGGCTGTTCCCTTGTTTAAATGCTCGACGTAGGTCTCCGGGTTCGGCTGTCTGGCAAACGGAATATTGACAAAATGGTTCCCCAGCACCCACCATTCCGCATATCCGTTAGCAAACGGTGTAATCCCTGCTGCTTTCAGGCGCTTCGCTGCTTCCTCCAGCTCACTTATCGTTTGAGGCAGCTTGGTTATGCCCGCCCGCTTGAACAAATCCTTGTTGTAAACAAATCCGAAGCCTTCCAGGTTCATGGGCTGTCCGTAAATCTTACCGTTAACGGTCATCGGCTTGCGGGCAAAATCATCCAGGTCCTTTACCCATGGCTGATCTGACAAGTCCTCCAAATACTCAAACCACGTATCACGGTCCTGATAGCCCTCATTGGTGAAAATGTCCGGCTGATCACCTGAGGCGAATTTAGCCTTCAACGAAGCACTGTAATCCGTACCGCCTCCGACAGATTGGATATCCAGCTTGATGCCCGGATGCGTTTTTTCATAATCCGCCTTGAGTTTGTTTAGCGGCTCTGAATCTCTACTTTGAACTGATAGATGTGTATCGTTTTCGTCTCGTTTGGCCCGGCCTGCGTATTTCCACAACCCGAAAGCGTACATGCGAGCAGTACGATCAGGGAGAGGACAAGCAGCACTGTTTTTTTCATCGGTTATCCCTCCATCAGCCCTTGACCGCACCGGCTGCAATGCATCCTGGTATGCTATTGTTCATCTCAGCACGTTGGATACCTCCATAAGCGGCAGCATGATGGACTGAAAAGGCACGACCATTGCAGCCACAAGCAGACCAAACAGCAATCGGTTAAAACGCGTGTCATGGCGAACCATCTGGTAAGCAGCCATCGAGCTGATCAGCAGCAGGAGAGCATTGCTGACGATGGTGACGAGCAATGAATTCCCCAGCGCTGTCGGAAAGTTTATTTTATTCCAGGCGTTGGCGTAGTTCTCAAACCGAAAGGTTGTCGGCCACGAAGCGGAATGAGCCAAAATATCGCCAAAGGATTTAACGGAATTGACGAGCAAAAAATAAAACGGAATCAGAAAGATCAATCCGAGCACAATGAGCACAATTTCAGCAGCCCACGTACCCAAGCGGTAGCTTGGCGTTTTCCCCATTACATTTCAACCTCCTTCTTCTTCGTGAGACGCACCTGAATGATCGTAATGATTGCTACGATGATAAAGAAAATCATAGCTTTGGCGGTCCCCAATCCAAGACGATTATTTGTAAACGCTTCATTATATATGTCCAACGCTACAGACTCTGTCGACTTGAAGGGTCCACCCTTTGTCAGGGCTAAATTCAGCTCAAACACTTTAAAGGACCAGGATATCGCCAAAAAGAGGCAAACGGTTACGGCTGGCATAATAAGCGGCACTACTACCTGGCGTAAAATCTGTCTTCGGCTTGCACCGTCGATTTGAGCTGATTCAATCAGGGCATGGGAGACATTATTTAACGAGGATATGTAGATAACCATGAGATAGCCTGCGTACTGCCAAACAAACACGATGACAGTTCCCCAAAAAGCAGTTGGCCCATCACCAAGCCATGGTAGCTTGAAAAGGGACAGCCCGGTTGCCTCCCCCACCGCAGAAAAACCGCGCACAAAGATAAATTGCCAGATGAAGCCAAGCAGTAAGCCACCAATCATATTAGGCATAAAAAATACAGTCCGTAACGCATTGCGGGTACGCAACGGCTTTGTAAGTACATAAGCCAGGGAAAAGCCGATCAGATTCGTCAGGATCACGCCACATACGGTAAAACGGACCGTGAACCAAAATGCATTTCGAAAATCCGGATCATCTCTAAAAATATGGACGTAATTCCCCAATCCGAGCCATTGGACATTTTCCGACACTCCGTCCCAATTGGTCATGGAATAATATAGTCCCAGCAGGAACGGAATGACCATAATCAAGACGAAAAACAACGCCATAGGGCCTATAAATACGAGCTGCTGCAATAACTGCGCGGATTTTCTTTGACTCAAGTGTCATCACTCCTCTGTGTAGATCGTGCAGGAAAATACAAATAAATCCTTAATCGCTTATTAACCAAAAATGTAAGTTTCGAGTCGCCAGAAAACAAAAAAGGCTGTTCCCCCTCCGGCTTACGGAAGGAAAACAGCCTTATTCAACATGGATAGGTGGTTGATTTAATTAGTATTGAGTACCTGGATAGATTGGGAATTTTTCAGTCAGCTCGCCAACCGCTTGGCTCGCTTTGGACAATACCGTATCATCCTTCGGATTTTTGAGTGTTTCGGCAATGATCTTACCGATTTTAACCATAGCCTCTTCATCCATACCACGGGATGTCGCAGCAGGGGTACCAATACGAATTCCGCTGGTAATGAACGGACTTGTCGGGTCGAACGGAATCGCGTTTTTGTTCACCGTGATGCCTACGGAATCCAATACATGCTCGGCTTCTTTGCCTGTAATATTCAGGTTACGCGTATCCAGCAGCATCAGGTGATTATCTGTACCGCCCGATACGATGTTAATCCCCTCCGCCAGCAGCGTCTCTGCCAGTACGTGTGCATTGCGAACTACGTTTTGTGCATAGGTTTTGAAGGAAGGCTGGAGTGCTTCACCCAAGGCAACGGCTTTGGACGCGATCACATGCATTAATGGACCGCCCTGAATGCCTGGGAAAATCGCCTTGTCAATCGCTTGCGCCCACGCTTTGCGAGTCAGAATCATTCCTCCGCGCGGACCACGCAGCGTTTTGTGCGTGGTTGTGGTCACAAATTGGGCATGCGGAACCGGGTTAGGATGAATACCCGCTGCTACCAGACCGGCGATGTGTGCCATATCTACCATGAACAGCGCACCCACATCGCTGGCGATGGAAGCAAAGGCTTCAAAATCAATCGTACGCGGATATGCGCTCGCTCCGGCTACAATCAGGCGAGGGCGATGCTTGAAGGCTGCCTTGCGCACTTCATCATAATCAATGCGGAAGTTGTCTTCGCGTACACCATAAGCAACAAAGTTATACAACAAGCCGGAAGCGTTAACGGGGCTTCCGTGTGTCAGATGGCCGCCATGCGCCAAATTCATACCCAGTACGGTATCACCAGGTTTGAGTGCTGCCAAATAGACCGCCATGTTGGCTTGTGCTCCAGAGTGAGGCTGCACGTTGGCATGCTCAGCACCGAACAATTCTTTGGCGCGATCACGCGCAATGTCCTCGACGATATCTACGTGCTCACAGCCACCGTAGTAACGTTTGCCCGGATAACCTTCAGCATATTTATTCGTCAGTACAGAGCCCATCGCTTCCATAACCGCTTCGCTAACGATGTTCTCGGATGCGATCAGCTCGATATTGTGGCGTTGTCGCTTCAGTTCAAGTCCCATTGCTTCCAGCACTGCCGGGTCACTATTACGCAGATGTTCCATCATGATTGATTACTCCCTCTCCATAGTCAATTGTTGGGTATACAAAGTATAAAACAAACAGTCCACGCCAAATGCTAATCACAGTTTCCGCCGTCTTCTTGTTCAAGGGTGTACACCGCCCGTTGTCCTCCTATCAGTGGAGGACGCGTGAACGCCGCAGTCACACGTGCTTCGCCAATCCAGCGAAGGCTTGGACGAAACGGAACGGCTATGGGACGCAGATGCATGCCAATCAGCGTTTCGCCAATGTCTATCCCGGCATGCGCCTGCACGTTCATCGCCAAACACGCATCGTCCAGTGACCGGTAGGCAACCGCAGCCATAGAGCCGCCTGCCGTGCGTACAGGAACAGCGGCAACTTCTATTAATCCCAGCCGTTCCAGCACAGCCCGTTCAACGACCAGCGCACGGTTCAAATGCTCGCAGCATTGAAACGCCACGTCAAAGCCATATTCCCGGCGTACGGAATCTACTCCAGCCAGCAGCTGCTGCGCCACATCGAGCGCTCCCGCCGTGCCGATCCGGCTTCCGGCCACTTCACTCGTACTTACACCAATCACCAGCAGGCGCCCAGCCTTCAAACCGACTGCTTCAGCGAGCTCCCGCACGACAGAAGCGGCCTGTGCTTCAAGTGAAATCTCACGATCCAATTGTCCTACCATTGGAACCTCCCCTGGTTGACCAGTCCCTCAGAGACTAGGCATGGTCTCATGCCGTAAGTTCAACACACTTTCTCCTGATATCACAATCTGACTATATTATAGCCGATGATTTGGATTTCGAGCAGAAAAATTGAAGAGCAAGAAGACAGCAAAAAATCTGGAATAGCTCATATACGAAAAAAGAGCAGTCCACACCTACGTGGAATTGCTCTTTTGCCCAGGCGACCGGCCGTATATCCGGTGCTCCATCGTGGTTAATCCCACTTTTGTCGCCAGTTACACCGGATTCTCATTTTTCCACCTTATCTTAACGGATTAATCGTCGAAAATCAACAGAATCCGTACAAATCAGATGAGTGACACCGACTTTATTCGGAAGAAGTCTTTAGCTTGTCCAGCAACTTATGCAGTGCTGTGCGGATTTCCGCAGCCGTGACATCGTAATCTTCCCGCGAACCCCCAAATGGATCGGAAATATCAAAGCCCGGAATCCGTTGGTTCAGCTCAATCATCCGCTCACGCTCCTGCGCCGACAGTTCTTGTCCGAGTGAAGCCATCAGCTGCTGTGAAGCGTACAAGCCGTCTAACTCCTGTACATCATTCAGCACTTCATCCCGATCCTCCACGTATTCCTTGAGCGTAAATACTTTGCCCGCCGTATGGGGAAAGCGCTGAATGACGTGCTGCTTATGCCCTTGCGTCAAGGTCAAAATCAGATGTGCCCACTCTGCAAGTCCGCCGCTCAAAGGGGTCGAGGTCAACTGATCCGAGATATCGTGGTCCCGTAGAACCGCCTCTGCATGTCGAGATATCGGTGTACCTTCCATCGCCGCCACTCCCGCAGAGCGCACCTCCAGCTCCAGCCCGTGTTCAGCGGCCAGCTTGCGCAGCATCCCTTCAGCCATTGGACTGCGACAAGTGTTCCCTGTGCATACGAATAAGATATGCTTCAACGTTTTCACCCCCCGTATGTTAAAAATATGTAAACAGAGGATCATTATCTATAATCCTAAGCCTTACTATAATCCTGTATTTATTTTACACTGTCCACGCTAAAATCAAAACATAAACATAAAGCCAAATGCCAGCAAAATAGCACCGCCTACGGCTTCTCCGTAATCCCCCAGATTACGGCTGACCTTGCGGCCCACCAGCAATCCCAGCATTGCCATTGCACCTCCGCAAAAGCCAAATGCCAGAACACTCAGCACCAGATCACTCTGGAACATCCCCAGCGACACCCCTACAGAAAACGAGTCAATGCTCACCCCAAGTGCAAACAGCAAGAGACCCAGAGGTGAACGATGATCCAATACTTGTACACCGTCCCCCTTGAAGGAGCTATATACCATATGCCCGCCTAAAAGGATGAGTAACCCACCTGCAAAATAGGTCGTTACATGGCCCAGTAAAGAACTCATATAATGCCCTGTGAACATCCCCAGCAATGGCATCAGAATGTGAAAAAAGCCAATTACCGTGCTGATGCGCAGCACATCCCGCAGGCGTATCCCCTTCATGCCGATCCCTACGCCCAGCGATAACGCATCCATTCCCAGCGCTACTGCCATGATCAGAATCGTTACAACCTGCCCGACATGGGCAGAGGCTGACAGCATACTCCATCCCTCCATTATCCGTCCGTTCTTGTTAACGTTATGCGGACAAGGGGGAAAACAGTACAAGCATACAACGGAAGCGCCTGTACGAGGACGAGGAGAGAGGAGGATTTTATTAAGAGCGGTCAGACAAGACGGGAACCCTTTCTGTTCTCCAACAAGGTACGTGAGTCTTGCTAAAGACGAACGACTCGATGACCTGCGGCTTTCAACAGGCGGTTCATAACGGCATCTCCCAGCCCATTGGGTGGACAGGCTTCCGACAAAATATAGGTGACACC
>NZ_ASSB01000203.1:0-743 GCF_000520755.1 Paenibacillus sp. 1-18 | reverse complement strand
ATGTACACTTCGGGAACTACTGGACAGCCCAAAGGGGTCATGGTGGAGCACCGCAATGTCGTACGTTTGGTGAAAAATACAAATTATGCGCAATTGGATGCAGGTACGCGCATTTTGCAGACCGGGGCTGTTGTCTTTGACGCGTCCACCTTTGAAATTTGGGGTGCGCTATTGAACGGTGGACAGCTGGTGTTAGTAAGTCAGGATGTCATTTTGGACGCGCCCAAGCTCAAGGAAGCTGTTCGCAGCCATGGCATTACGACGATGTGGCTGACCGCCCCGCTCTTTAATCAGCTGTCCCAGCAGGACCTGGAGCTGTTCGAGGGAATACGGGAGCTGCTGGTCGGTGGAGATGTGCTGTCCGTACCGCACATTAACCGGGTGCTGGAGGCCCATCCGAACCTGCGGATTATTAACGGCTATGGCCCGACGGAAAATACGACCTTTTCGACAACGCATGCCATTACTGACGTGCAATCCGAATCAGTGCCGATTGGCAGCCCGATCCCTAACTCGACAGCCTATGTCGTGGACCGTTCGATGCAGCTCCAGCCTGTTGGGGCGTGGGGAGAGCTGATCGTCGGCGGTGACGGGGTAGCACGTGGATACCGCAACCGTCCGGACCTGACGGCAGAAAAGTTTATCGACAGCCCGTTCCGCAGCGGAGAACGCTGCTATCGCACAGGGGACCTGGTGCGCTGGAATGCGGACGGGACCCTGGAATACAAGGGGCGGATCGACGC
>NZ_ASSB01000202.1:0-2182 GCF_000520755.1 Paenibacillus sp. 1-18 | reverse complement strand
TTGTACACGGTACCGCACGCTTCCATCTTCCAGCTCAGGAACATGCAGCAACAAGCTCAGGTCGATGCCCTTCTTCTTCCAGTGTAAATCGGCGTTCACGGTATCCAGACAATCCGTACGTCCGATCATTTCCTGAATTGTGCGGAAACCAAGCTCCGCCATAATTTCACGGACATCTTCTGCGATAAAACGCATAAAATTCACCACATGGGTAGGATCACCCATATAATTTTTGCGCAGTTCCGGATTCTGCGTAGCCACACCAACCGGACATGTATCCATTTGGCACACCCGCATCATAATACAGCCCAATGCCACGAGTGGCGCTGTAGAGAAGCCGTATTCTTCTGCACCCAGCAGGGCAGCTACCACTAAATCACGGCCAGACAGCATCTTGCCGTCTGTTTCCAGTACCACGCGATCACGCAGATTGTTCAGCATCAGTGTCTGATGCGTCTCGGCCAGACCCAGCTCCCAAGGCATACCCGCATGACGGATAGAGCCTTGCGGAGAAGCACCTGTACCGCCATCGTAGCCGCTGACCAGAATAATGTCAGCACGGCCCTTCGCTACGCCCGTAGCAATCGTGCCTACACCTACCTCTGACACCAGTTTCACGTTAATATCAGCACGCGGGTTGGCGTTTTTGAGATCGTAGATCAGCTCTGCCAAATCCTCGATCGAATAAATATCGTGATGCGGCGGTGGCGAAATCAAGCCTACACCTGGCGTAGAACCACGTACCTCAGCGACCCAAGGATATACCTTACGTCCCGGCAACTGTCCGCCTTCACCCGGCTTCGCGCCTTGTGCCATTTTGATCTGAATTTCGTCGGCATTCACCAAGTAATTCGATGTTACACCGAATCGGCCAGATGCCACCTGCTTGATCGAACTGCGGCGCGAATCACCATTGGCATCCGGTATAAAACGTGCAGGGTTCTCTCCACCCTCACCGGTGTTGCTCTTGCCGCCGATACGGTTCATCGCAATTGCCAGATCTTCATGCGCTTCCTGACTGATCGAGCCAAAAGACATAGCTCCTGTTTTGAAACGGCGCATAATTGATGCAGCAGATTCTACTTCATCCAGCGGCACAGGCTCACCGACAGGTTTCAATTGAAGCATGGAGCGGATCGTCAAATGCTGTTCAGATTCACCCTGCACCAGCTTGGTGTATTTCTTGTAAAGCTGGTAATCTCCCGAGCGAACCGACTGCTGGAGCAAATGCACCGTTTGCGGGTTAAACAAATGCTCTTCCCCGTCGTTACGCCATTGGTATTCACCGCCCGAATCCAGCACCTTGTCGTTGCCATCCTTGTCGGTAAAAGCACGGTTGTGGTGGGCCAGTGCTTCCATAGTCACTTCCTCCAGGCCAATACCGCCAATGCGGGAAGGCGTCCAGGTAAAGTAACGGTCAACAAAATCCTGCTTCAGACCTACGGCCTCGAAAATTTGAGCTCCACGGTACGACTGAATCGTGGAAATACCCATTTTGGACAATATTTTTACGACACCCTTGGTGGCTGCCTTAATATAATTTTTAACTGCTTTTTCATGCGAAATGCCACGCAGCAGGCCCTGCTGAATCATGACATCCAGCGTTTCAAAAGCCAGATACGGGTTAACTGCGCTTACGCCGTAGCCCAGCAGCACCGCATAATGGTGGACATCCCTTGGCTCTCCAGACTCCAGTAAAATGCTTACACGTGTGCGTGTACCCTGTTTAATCAGATGGTGATGCAGGCTGGAAACAGCCAGCAACGCTGGAATGGCCGCGTTGTCTGCATCCACTCCACGGTCGGACAGAATAAGAATGTTGTGGCCCTTTTCAATGACACGGTCAGCTGCCTCAAACAGTCCTTCCAGTGCCTTACGCAAGCCTTCTGCGCCTTCCTTTGCTTCAAAAAAGATCGGAATCGTCATCGACTTGAAGCCTGGACGGTGTACATGGCGGATTTTAGCAAATTCCTCATTGGACAGCACCGGTGAGTCCAAACGAATCTGACGACAGCTTTCCGGCTCCGGATGCAGCAAGTTGCGCTCTGGCCCAATCGTAGTTGCCGTAGATGTTACAATCTCCTCACGAATGGCATCAATCGGCGGATTGGTAACTTGTGCGAACATTTGTTTAAAATAATTGTACAAACGTTGCGGACGATCAGACAGCACCGCAAGTGGA
>NZ_ASSB01000201.1:0-10334 GCF_000520755.1 Paenibacillus sp. 1-18 | reverse complement strand
CTATGCCGATCTATACAATAGCCAGTTTGAACATGCGTCCTAAAAATAACGGTTCCTATTTGAAAAAAACAGGATAACAGCTTTTGAGACAAGAATATAAATATTTATACAAAAAAAGGGACAGTCTGGGACACCCAAATAAGGGGGCAGGCTGTCTCTTTTTTATGTCATACGTTTTATATATATAATTACATAAAAAAAATAAAATAGTAAATTGGACTTAATCATAGACGAAGCCAACGTATTTCTTCATCGGATAGTGGACTACTAAAGAACTATTTTTTTGAATTCGTTTGCAAAAGAGCTTTTTATGAATTTTTTTGAATGATTTTGGATGAAAATGAAGCAAGTTACCTAGCAGTACTAAATATGCAAAAAAAGCAAGTGGCATTTTTTTCTGAATATAATATGAATGAAATAAAGCAAAATTTTCAGAAATTCACTAGGAAAATATGAGGATAAAATTCATTTGAGCATCCTGCTTTCAGCCTCAATAAAGGGGATTTTCAGTCTATATCAATCGTTTGTCATACCATATAAAATGGCCCTACCAACCAAAAAAGTTGGTTTCTAATCTAGACTTGAATAATTAGAACAAGGGAGATGAAGTACTTGAAAATCAACAAAATTTTCAGAAAAGCCACCACATTAACTGTGGCAACCACATTGCTATTGGGAGGGGGTATTCAAGCTTTTGCTAAAGAAACGGATGAATCTGATCTCAAAACAGACAATGCATTTACGCACATTACACGCAATGACATGTTGAATATTTTCAAACAGCAAGGCAAAGAGAAATTTGAGGTTCCGTCCTTTGATGCATCTACAATTAAGAATATTCCTTCCGCAAAAGGCCGTGACAGTTCAGGCAAGCTGATTGATTTCGATGTCTGGGACTCTTGGCCGTTACAAAATGCCGATGGCACAGTAGCCAATTACAAAGGGTATAATATCGTTTTTGGATTGGCAGGCGATCCTAAAAGAGCAGAGGATACATTTATATATCTGTTCTATCAAAAAGCGGGTAATACCTCGCTGAGCGGCTGGAAAAATGCCGGAAGAGTATTTAAAGACAATGATAAATTACTTGCCAACGATCCGATTCTTAAAAATCAGTCAGAAGAATGGTCCGGTTCTGCTACCTTAACCTCTGATGGACAAGTACGCTTATTTTATACCAGCAGACAGCCCTTTGAGCCGAGTAACCAACTATACGGTAAACAAACCTTGACCACGGCTCAAATTAATCTCTCTCAGCCTGATGAGGAGACACTGAAAGTGGATGGTGTCGAGGATTTGAAACCGATCTATGACGGTGGAGATGGTAAAACCTATCAAAATGTTCAGCAAAGCGTCGGTGTAGATATGGATAACCATACGTTTAGAGACCCTCACTATGTCGAGGATCAAGGCCACAAATATATTATATTTGAAGCGAACACAGGGACAGAAACGGGCTACCAGGGCGAAGATTCGCTTCAAAACTCAGCTTATTATGGTGGCAATAACGAATTTTTCACGGAAGAGCTTCGTAATCTGTTGCAAAGTCCCAAGAAAAAGGGAGCTGAATTGGCCAACGGCGCACTGGGCATCGTTGAATTGAATAACGATTATACTTTGAAAAAAGTAATGCCCCCTTTGATCGCGTCCAATCTGGTAACGGATGAAATTGAACGGGCGAATGTGTTCAAGATGAATGGTTTGTGGTACTTATTTACGAGCACGAGAGGTTCCAAGGTGACTGTAGATGCGATCGGTGACGATGATATTTACATGCTGGGTTATGTTTCTACTTCCTTGACAGGGCCTTACAAACCGTTGAATGGAACCGGTCTCGTTCTTCATCAGGATCTGGATCGTGATGATATTACGTGGACGTATGCCCATTTTGCTATCCCGCAAGGCAAAGGCAATAACGTAGTCGTTTCAAGCTATATGACCAATCGAGGGCTTTTCCCGGATCACAAATCCACTTTCGCGCCAAGCTTCCTGCTGAATATTAAAGGCTCGAAAACCTCTGTTGTGAAAAACGGTATTCTGGAGCAAGGGCAAATCACGATTGATCCAACGGATGACAAAAAAGAACCTCCATATCAGTATGGAAAGAAATAAGTAGGTAGATGCAGCATGTCCGAAGACGGCAGCTTGGTAGCTGACCGATCTGTCGTCTTCGGACGGTACATAACGATGCAATGGGAGGTAAGGAGGATCGTCATAATGAAAAAAATAGCTTCCAAGAGCATTTGGATACGATCCGTTGTAATCATCACAGGCTTAACAATCTTCATAGCTATGGGTTGGAGTATGTACCAACGGGATGCGAGCAAAACTCCAATACCTCCTACAAACCCGACCTATCGGGCGGCCTATCATTTTACTGTTCCGGATAAGTGGAAAAATGATCCGCAGCGGCCCATTTATATGGATGGGAAATACCATTATTACTATTTATATAACCGAGATTATCCTGAAAAAAATGGTACAGAATGGCGGCACGCCACCTCAACTGATTTGGTTCATTGGCAGGATGAGGGCGTGTCGATCCCCAAATATACCAATCCGAATGGCGACCCGTGGTCTGGCTCGGTTGTGAGCGATGATAACAACAGTGCAGGGTTTGGCAAAGGTGCTCTGGTCGCTATTGTGACGCAGCCGTCTGCCAATGGAGGAAAGCAAGAGCAATTTTTATGGTATAGCATCGACAAAGGCAAGACATTTACTTCTTATAGCGACACTCCTGTGATGAAGAATCCGGGTACCCGGGATTTCAGAGACCCGAAAATCATATGGGATATGCGCAGCAATAAATGGATCATGGTCATGGCGGAAGGTACGAAGATTGGCTTTTATGAGTCTGACAACTTAAAGAAATGGCATTATATGAGTGGCTTTAGCACCGAAAATATCGGACTTGTGGAATGTCCCGACCTCTACCAAATGCGAGCGGACGATGGAACCTATAAGTGGATTCTGGGCGCAAGCGCAAACGGGAAATCAACAGGAGAACCTAACACATATGCCTATTGGACGGGAAATTTCGACGGTAACCATTTTTCCCCGGACGATAGTAAGCCCGAGTGGCTGGATTACGGCTTTGATTGGTATGGGGCGGTGACGTTCGAGGAAGGAAAAGGCAACGATAAATACAGCCACCGTTATGCGCTGGCCTGGATGAACAATTGGGATTATGCCAACAACACGCCTACGCTAAAAGAAGGCTTTAACGGGATGGACTCCATCGTTCGTCAAATTCGACTGAAACAAGTAGACGGACTAGGGTATCGCTTGGTTTCACAGCCGATCGAAGCTTTGAAGCAATTGCCAACCTCAATGAAGTCATTTGAACAGATCAGGGTGAATGGTACGTACACGCTTCCGGTGAAGGCAGAAGCTTATCAGCTAGAGGCGGATATTTCATGGTCAACGCTTAAAAATGCAGGCTTGAGACTACGAGAATCGAAGGATGGCAAACGTCATGTGGATGTCGGCGTTTCATTGGAAGGCCAATACTCTTATGTTAACAGAGGATATACAGGACAGCCGGATCAGAGTGGAGCCTATGTGGAGAGCAAGGCGCCCTTTGACGTGAACCATAAAAACGTTCACCTGAAAATTCTAGTCGATAAGACCAGTATCGAAGTTTTTGTAGACGATGGAGCAGTGGTGCACTCCAATTTAATCTTCCCGCGTATGGATGATCAGGGAATTACCCTTTTTGCCGATGGCGGTACAGCTATTTTCAAAAATGTGGTTATCAACAATTTTATTAAGTGAACAGATAGACATAAAGAGTCTGCCCCACTATACACGTGGTGCGGACTCTTTGTGAAAAACGCCACTTACAGTTAGGTAATTAGCCGATCTGGTAAGTCTATTTGTGATAGGGTGACAGGTTATCAGCGCTGCGCCCCAATTTTTTAAGTAAACCGATAAGCTGATCTCTTTCGGTTTCGCTGATGCCGCTAAAGGCACGTTCAATTTGACGTGTATAGTCAGGGTAAATTTCGTCCATGACGCGTTGTCCTTCGTCCGTCAATTCTGCATATATAATCCGACGATCCTGGTCGCACGGGTGACGGTGCAAATAACCGCGGCTCTCCAGCTTGTCGATAACATAAGTGACATTTCCGCTTTGCAGCAGCAACTTGGCTCCAATCTGTTGGATCGGCTGCGCTCCCTTGTGATATAGAACTTCCATCACGGCGAAGGCCGTTGGGTTGAAGCCCATCGTTTTGATGCCAGCAACCGCATGTTCGTTTACACTTTTGAATGACTTGGCAAACACGCTATATAAATGCATGGATTGCTGTGTCACCAATGTTCGGTAATCTATCATCTTCATTCCGCCTTTATGTATGGATTTGGGCATCCTTTGACCGCTCGGTTCGGATGACCGGGCAACCATACCCTTGTTACTAGCATAAAGGGATTTACGTAGGGATAACATGCGATTTGTCACAGTAGCTGCTTTTTTAATTATTTAATTTCAAAGCTTTAAAGTAAATTTTTGAAAAATAAAGGTTTTGAATGTAAGAAACCCGTTCCGGTTGGTTATATTAAAAAATAACCTAACGGTATAAATCCCAACTAACAAAATAAGTATTTCAGAGGAGATGAGGGCACATGGATACGGGTTCATTCCGTTTTCAATTTCGTGATCCGCAGCAGGCTGCACAAGCCTGTGAAACATTAAAGGAAATTGGATACGCTGCCAGCACAAACGGTGACACGGGTCTCAGGGTTCATGTTGAGAACCAAGATGTGCTATCTGCACTGGAGATTTGCCAAGCCTATGAGGGAAGCATCATTGAGACGGGAATTCTCACTTTTCGTCCAGGTGCGCAAGGTAATATCAATGTACAAAACCCAGGCTATAGCCCGGAGGATTGGATTATCCCGGCGCACATTATCAATGAAGATTGGAGCGAAGCGTATAAAAACGGCTCTTCTCAAACATATGACAATACGATAAAGGAGCATAATGTAAGCTCTGATCAACAGCCGGAAGATGAAGTGGATGGCTTTTCCGGCAGTATCCATCTCTAACTTTTCCAATACAGTATATAAAAAGGCACCTTCACACCCATTGAAATCGTGGTCTTGAAGGTGCTTTCGCTTATATTTGTGGCCTAATTTGTTACAGATCTGGGGAGGAGACTTAAATGATTAGACATCCACATGAAATGGGAACGAAGGGGGCAATCTAAAAAAACGGACAACTCGGTCTCAAATTCAGGTATAGGGTGATTTTATGGGGAATAAGCCTTCTGCTCGCATGCAAAACGATCAAAAGTTAAAGTGGTGGCAGCTTAGCTTGTTAGGGGTTGCAGGCACTATTGGCACAGGTTACTTTCTCGGGTCCGGCTTAGCGATTTCCATTGGCGGTCCGTCTGTTTTAATTGCATACTTCTTTGCAGCAGTTGGGACGTATGTCGTGTTTGATGCCCTTTCACGTATGACAGCAGATCACCCAGAGCAGGGTTCTTTCCGTTCCTATGCCCAAAAAGCATTTGGGAGCTGGGCGGGCTTCGGTAGTGGTTGGGTCTATTGGTTCTCGGAACTGCTTATTAATGGGAGTCAGCTAACTGCGCTGTCCATATTCTCGCGCTTTTGGTTTCCTGAGGTGCCCATGTGGATCTTTGCGGCTGGGTTCGGAATCCTCGGGCTGGTTATTGTTTTTTTTGGAAATAAGGGCTTTGACCGTGTTGAAAATGTACTGGCCATCATCAAGATGGCAGCGATTGTTATGTTTCTGGTTCTGGCTGTAGCTCTTTTGACAGGTTGGATTGGAGGAGGAAAATATAATCCTAGGCTCCCGAGCCATTATAAAGATCTTTTTCCAACCGGCGGCATAGGGTTGTGGTCTTCTTTTATTTTTGCCTTTTATGCATATGGAGGTATTGAAGTACTCGGAATTATGTCTAACCGGCTCCAACAGCCTAAGGAAGCACCTAAAGCCGGAAAGGTGATGCTGATTATGCTGGTTGCGGTATATATGCTTTCTATTGGCCTGGCTGTGGCTATGGTTCCATTAAGTGCCTTTAATCCAAAAGAAAGTCCTTTTGTACTTGCGCTCAGCAGCGATCATTTGGCCTTTGTTCCCCATTTATTTAATGGAGTGCTTATCATTGCAGGCTTTTCAACGATGACCGCATCCCTATACGCAGAAACATCTATGATGATTACGCTTGCACAGGAAGGAGATGCTCCCACCTTATTTTCACGAAAGTGGAAGGGTAAATATCCCCTTTTTGCACTTAGTTTAATCTCCGTTGGACTAATCGCAGCCATTGTCATGTCGTTATTATTACCGGGGAAAGTATATGAATATATCACAACTGCGGCTGGTTTAATGCTACTTTATAACTGGTGCTTTATTTTGCTGTCTTCAGGTAAGCTACTGAAATCGAGCAGATCAAGCAATATTAAACGTTGGATTGGATTATTGTTAATCGTTATGGCTGTGGTTGGATCTTTTTTTCACAAGCTTAGCCGTCCGGGGTTATATATTAGCCTACTGCTTGTCTTGCTGATTGCGATTTGTGATTTCATTGTACAGCGGGTTCGCCGAAAGCATACTAGATCCAGTCAATATGTCAAAAAGGCCAAGTCTTAGTGAAAAAACAATAACTTTAATGCCTGTAAACCAAAATAAAAGCCAAAGCCTATAAGCGATAATCCGGACAGCCATGAGATGGTTTGAAGCACTCCGGTTTTTAGAAATCTACGAAAAATACTTGAAGCGGCAGCCATAGTCACATCCCAGAGCAGCACGCCCAATACAATGGCTCCACTATATATCAATAGCTGCTGTACGGGATACGTATCTGCAACGTTTGCCAGTATTGAGCCATAAATGCCAAGCCAGAACAGGATGGAGATAGGATTAAATAATGACATCAGGAAGCCTGTCAGAAAGGAATTGGTTAATGTATTACTATTGCCCCTTAATTCGGCTTGTGCAATGACACCTGCATTTTTAATGCTTTCAATTCCTGTATACACAAGCACGAAAAAACCAAACAACCACAAAAAAGCTTTGACAAATGGGGCATTAAGCAGGTGAATCATTCCCAAATAAACAAGCAGCATATAAATTATATCTGCGGTTATTGCACCGAGCCCAATAAACCAGGCGTGCCAAAACCCATTTTTGATACCTCGATCCAATTGTGCGCTATTGATTGGTCCAATGGGGGCCGAAAGTGACAAACCCAGAAAAATATAACTGAAAAATGTATTAATACTATTCTCCTCCTCGAGTATTTGTAGGGTATTTGTCTATTAGTTTATTCGGACAAACTTATCTGTAAGAACATATTTTTTAATAAATTGGCTTGACACTTTTATTGAAAAACGTCAAACCGTTCAGACGATTTTTGAATAAATGAGTGAGAGATTTCCGAGGTTTATTTAGACAAATTTCTACTGTCAAATGCTATTTTTAATGGGTTGGAAGAAGGAGCTTCGCCTGGGTTTATTGCAGTGCGAGGGGAACGGAGTGGCTGGTTGCTGTGATTTTTGCGGCTATTTCGGCTGCGGTGGGCATCTAATAAATCAAGGAGGGAGCTGTCTTATAAAGACAAGGGTTTCTTTTTGTGCTCAGAGAAGAAATGTATGGTGCATAAGTTTACGTGGAAAATGAATAATATGGATAGCATTTTCCTAAGGAGGAAATAAACTTATGCTTGCTGATAATAGATTACTCATTGCTGCTCTAGGCGGTGTGAATGAAATCGGGAAAAACATGTATTTCATTCAATACGATCAGGATATTGTTGTTATTGATTGTGGCTCCAAGTTTCCTGATGAAAATTTGCCTGGTATTGACCTCATTGTACCGGATGTCACCTATTTGCTGGAAAATCAGGACAAAGTCAGAGCGCTCATCGTGACTCATGGGCATGAGGATCACATTGGAGGCATTCCTTATTTGCTAAAGCAAATCAATATCCCCGTATTTGGGACAAAGCTCACCATCGAATTGTTAAAAATCAAGTTAAAAGAGCACGGTCTTTTACGTGATGCTGAGCTCCATCTTATAGATGCGAATTCAACCATTGATATAGGCACGATCCAGGCTTCCTTTTTCACCACCGTCCACAGCATCCCGGATTGCCTGGGCGTCTTTTTTCAGACACCAGAAGGAAATGTGGTCCATACCGGTGACTTTAAATTCGATATGTCTCCCGTAAGCGGACCTTTTCCGGATCTTCACCGAATGGCCGAAATCGGAAAAAAAGGAGTTAAAGTGCTTCTCTCTGAAAGCACAAATGCAGAAAGACCAGGATTTACCCCTTCAGAACGTTTGGTCGGCGGGCATATTCTGGATGCCTTTGCCAGAGCCAAGCAGCAGGTATTTATCTCCACGTTTGCATCTAATGTGAACCGTGTCCAACAAGTTATTGATGCGGCTGTGGAAACAGGCCGCAAACTTGTTTTACTTGGACGCAGCATGATAAATGTGGTGACAGTGGCCAAGGAGCTGGGCTTTTTGAAAATGCCGGAGGACTTGTTGATCGAGCCGGGAGAAACAGAGCGGTTTCCCGCAGAAGAAATCGCAGTTTTATGTACAGGAAGTCAGGGCGAGCCTATGGCCGCATTGTCCCGGTTAGCCAACTCCCTGCATCCCAAAATCGAAATTTTACCCGGTGATACTGTGATCATTGCTGCGGGAGCGATACCCGGGAATGAGCGAAATCTTTCCCAGGTGATTGACAACCTGTATGTGCTGGGGGCCCAGGTTATTTATGGATCAGGCAGCTCCACAGGGATGCATGTATCCGGTCATGGTAGCCAGGAAGAGCTGAAATTAATGATGACTTTGATGAAACCACAATATTTAATCCCGATACATGGTGAATTTAGAATGCTGTATCGTCATCGTCAGCTAGCAGAGTCTGTGGGCATTCCTATGGAGAATGTATTCATTGTCCGTAACGGGGAGACCATTCAAGTCGAAGAAGGAAGGGCTTCCCTCGGTCCCAAAGTACCATCCGGCAATAGTCTGGTCGATGGACTGGTGACAGGTGATGTAGGCAACATTGTACTGCGAGACCGCAAAAAACTTTCTTCAGACGGAATGCTGATTATTGTAATGACGTTGAGCAAAAACGAGAAGCAAATGCTCGCAACGCCCGAGATCATTTCAAGAGGATTTGTATACGTTAGGGATTCCGAAGATCTCATGAAACAAATCCACGAAACGATCATGTCCACAGTGAACGAATTAACAGAAACCGAAATGAGTCAGTGGGGTCTGATTAAGCAGATGCTAAAGGATAATGTGGGTGGGTTTATTTACAGTCAGACCAAGAGAAGGCCCATGATTCTACCTATCATTATTGAGGTTTAAGGTGGCAAACGTCAAAACGAAATGAGATTTTGTTCATGGCGCCATTACTCAAAAAAAGACTTAGATCAGTAATACGACTGATTTAAGTCTTTTTTCTTCTTGTTTTTCCTAAAAATGCGGATGTAATAGCGGTTTGCAGCGAAGCGGAGGATTTGAATCTGGAGAAGCAACAGCGATCGTAAGATCAAATCCTACGCGCAGCTTTTTAATCGCTTACGGCCGCTTGCGTTCCTGCTGTATGCCCTGTCGTAAACGCTGCTGTAATATTATAGCCACCAGTGTAACCATGAATATCCAAAATCTCACCACAGAAAAATAATCCGGGCATCAGCCTGGACTCCATGGTTTTGGGATTGATCTCCTTTAAATTCACACCGCCCCCGGTAACAAAGGCTTCCTTCAGAGAGAGTGTACCGTTCACGCGAATTGGAAACGCCTTGATGCGATGGGCGAGTTCCTGCCATTGCTGCTTGGGAATATGATCATAAGTTAAATCTTCACGCAGCTGTGCTTGCTGGAGCAATAATGGAATCAAGCGTTCCGGTAAATAAGGCTTAAGCACATTTTTGATCGCCTTTTTAGCATCGGCTGCCGCCAACTCCAGCGTTTCGCGGTAGACTTCATCGGCATGCTTGTGAGGCTGCAAATCGAGAGTCAGCAGCACCGTGCTGGTCTTGTCCTTTTTCATTCCCTTTACGACAAACTGACTGCACCGCAAAGCGGTTGGGCCGGACAGGCCAAAGTGTGTGAAAATCATATCTCCTTCGTGGACGACAACCTTCTTTTGCTTCGCATTCCATACGGTCAGGCTGATATCGCGTAAGGATAGTCCCTGAAGCTCCTTCGTCTGGATGAACGTCTCGCCTGACGTCAACGGAACCTCCGTTGGATACAGCTCCGTAATTGTATGCCCTGCTTGCTCGGCCCAAGCATAGCCGTCACCCTCCGATCCTGTATGCGGAACGGACTTGCCACCAAC
>NZ_ASSB01000200.1:0-5644 GCF_000520755.1 Paenibacillus sp. 1-18 | reverse complement strand
CCCCCCCACCCCTGCCATAATGGCAGGAGACGCATAGGCCATTACAACTTCACGCCACAGTACAAAAGTCTTTGTGCCAGAATCAGCAGACTTGATTTCGTAAACACCATCTGTCTGATTGGGGTACTCTGTCGTCTTGTTCATTTAGTTGCTCCTTTAATTCTTTTAATTGCTCAGCAGCATATAATTAGGAAACTAATTATACGAGAGTGAAAATGGGCTAGCTTCACTAGCCCGTTCTACTCATTATTGATGTGTTTTTTAGTTCGTTTTGGTTCGTCCGTAAGTGCCGATATACCTTGTGTAACTCGACCTAACAGGTCGAGGAATACGCTGCGCTCCTCAATATTCAGTAAGCCCACCATGGCTTCCAGCCGAGCGAAATGCTCAGGAGCCATTTCAAAAAGCTTCTTCGCACCTTGCTCTGTCAATATAACCGCTTTCTGACGTCCATCCTCTGAACTTGATCGCCGGGATACTAGGCCATCTCGCTCAAGAGTATCGATAAGACCAGTCACTGTAGCACGTGTCACACCTAGATGCTCCGCTAATTGCGAGGGCAACTCTTCTCCTTCGTTATCTTCAAGGTCTGCTAATAAACGATATCGTCCTGTTGATAAACCGAATCTGGAGAAATGAATCTCTGCGGCATGTCCAAGCTTGGCTCCGGCTTCCATTAGCCTAGACGCGACGAGTATAGCCTGTGCGTCTAGGTCCAGGTTATAGCGATCAATCTGACGCTTGGATTGTACAAGCGAGGGAATAGCGTCAATATCCTTTGTTACTTTATTATCCTTGTTCATATATATAGTATGGTCGCTAATTACTTTTGTGTCAATACTTTTTTGTCGTATCATAATTCCTATATTTTTCTTTTTTCAAATATCAAGATTGGCTCATAAGAATTTCCCCTCCATATTTCTTCATATTCGGAGTTGTATTCCTCCTCGGACACTGCCAAAGACTTCGTTAGCTTAATGGCGTTCCACCTCCTTAGTCTAACCATTTTTTTCTAACAAAAGGACCTACATACCCGCTCCCCACTTTTGGGTATTTTTCATCCTTATTTTATTTGGATTTTTGACAGCCTAAAGCGTTACATCAAGCCTATTGTTTGCCTAAACTTCAGAAACGTATATGTATGCTGAAACTGTATAATATTGAATATCATGCTCAGTACAATGATGTAACGCTTTAGAAAACGTAAAAACGAGAAATAGGTACAAACATACCAACTCCTCATTTTGGGTTGTTTTTAACCCTTAGTTTATATGACTTTTTCAACCTCTAAAGCGTTACATCGAGCCGTCTTTTTGTCTGAACTTCCGAACACGTATCCTGATATTTTCTTTTCTCGCCTTACCTCTGCATTTCTCACAATATTTCTGCCGATTCGAATTTGCCGAAAATGTTCCTCCGCAACGTGTACAGTTCACCCTCGATTTCGCTGTCTTAAATTCAGATTCTACATTCCGATCAGACTTATACTCTTGATCCAGCTTCTCATCCATTGGCAAAACTCCATTTTCAAAATAGGTACAACAGGGAAGAGAATCATCTTGAGCGAAAAATACACATGGGCCATCCTGTAAACAGCAATAGTTTGGGATACCATACTTCGCTCCGAGATAACACGCACAATTATTCTTGACCAGTCGCTTGATCCTATTTTTATTCTGCATTCGATTTCTCCTTACTCACATCTGCTAATCGTTGCTGCTCCGCATGAAATTTATTGAATTCCAGCTTTGGATTCTCAACAAACGGAAGCAACGTGAGCAACGTTTCCTGAGATACGACTTGTTGCAATTTAACAATCACATCAGCCATCCCAACCAAATCTGTCGGCAAGTTACGAGTAAACTTCACCGCGATATCACGGTAATCATATTGCACACCTTCTTTAATGTGCAGGAACGTGAAGAAATTCCGTAAACGCTGCTTGATTGCCTTCTCCATTAATGCTTCACGCATTGCCACTCGATTCTCCAAATTCAGCAGCTTATTTCGCAGCGCCAAGGAGGAGGTATTACTGGCCCAGTTTTCATTAAAGTTGACCTGATCCATCATGTCGAAAATTTTGCGTTCAATATTATCCAGCTCGTTCTTTACAAAAGAATCATTAATCTCCTTCGTAAGCCAGCTTACCTTTCCTCCAGCCGGAACCTGAATAATGCCCATCTTCTTCATATTCAATAAGTCTTCAGCTTCCAGCTTGGCATTCTCGATCACGAGATAGGCGTTGCGATGATCTGCGATTTCATTGACCAAATCGGAATTCAATGCGTTATAGGCATCAAATAAAGAAATCACATCATGGAAGCCACTTTTTCTCTCCGTATTGGCTGGACAGGAGATGAGCGGGACTCTTCCAAAGATGTGATTATGCTTGCCGATATATTTCAGTTCAGGTGATTGGTTTTGCTTCATTTGATTACTTTTATTATCACTACCAATTGTATAGTGTAGAATTTCATGGTCGGTATACACGTCCAAATATACTTGCTTATCCAATCGTCTCGTAAATTTATGTAAGCCAAGTAATACATTTCGTTCTGCTGTTCCATCTTCCAACACATACGCATTTAAAGAAGATAGCACCGTGGCTGAAAACTGGCCATCCGAGTCGATATAGTTCAACTCAAAGCTCTCGCCAAAGATTTCAGATTGTTTCCGAAGCTGTAAATTATGCTCCTTGTCCCAATGATTCATATGTACATCTATATTATGTATGGCTTTATCCTGATCTGGCTTGGACACATAGTTTACTGGTTTACCGAGCAGATAGCCAACTTCACTATCCACGAACTTACGAGGGAAATTGAAGATAAGCTTTTGATTGCTTCGGCTTTCTTGCATCGCATAGTTCTTGAGAATAGCATGCTGACCATTATAGTAATCTGCATATTTCTGTTTGGCTATTGCAATCGAATGGAGTTCATTTAGACATTCTGTAATGATTTGTTCGGTTATTTGCAAATACATCTTTCCTTTCAAAATAGGTTAAGTAATTGTTGCTTGAATAAAGAAAAGAACCACCTTTACTAAGGTAGTTCCTTGTTGAATTAACGTGTCCCCGTTAGCTTAATAAATTTGTTGTCTGTTTTTATTGGGTTCTTTGTCGCTTTTGTACTCCAAAATATCACCCGGCTGACAATCTAAAGTCTTACATATCGCTTCTAATGTCGAAAAACGAACCGCTTTTGCTTTCCTATTTTTCAGAATGGAAATATTCGCCATAGTAATTCCAACCCTCTCCGAAAGCTCAGTTACGCTCATTTTTCGTTTTGCTAACATCACATCAATATTAATAATAATTGCCATATGCTCCACCTCAGACCGTTAAATCATTTTCTGATTTTATATTAATAGCTTCTTGTAAAAGTCTTTGGAGAACAGCAGCAAAAACGGAAATCACCATAGAGGAGAAAATAATGACCAATCCCATTGGTATGAAACTTGGCGGATCAACTCTCTTCCCCATGAGATAGTAGAGTGGCATACCTATCAGGTACAAGGTACTGATTGTGAAGGTACAGTATTTTATATTCTTTAAAGCTTTTACCGATAATTCCGAGAACGCTTGGTTCTTATCAATATAGCTTAAAAGTTTAAAAGCTTGATAAAGAGCAAAGTAAAAAGGAATCGCTGCTGCGTACATATCGATTAAAACGAGAGTTTTCATATAAGCCATTTCTGGATACAATTCTCCAGCAAAATTCCCAATCTTAGGCACTAAAAATATGCACAAAGCGAGAATTGGGATTCCAATAAGAATAACAGCCATCTTCAAAAAGAGTGTTGTTCCTCGTTTCATAAAGTGCACCTCACTTATTTAATGTCAGTTTTTTCACTTTACCACATAATTTATCGTTTTTCAATAATTTATTATCGTTTTTATAAAAACAAAAAACATTTCTCATTACTAAGAAATGCTCTTACTTTAAAATGTTAAATTTACAACTTATTCAACAAAACTGTCCGTTAGCTTAACGGGATTGGATTAAAATAACGATTGAGTTTTAGCAGAAGCCTCAAAACAACAAGCTGCGATCATAAAATTTCAGACTCTTGACCGACTGAATCAATTGAACAGCCCCATAAAGTGAATCTGGTGCATCATCATATGTACAATTTCGATTGTAGTCCTTTACCTGATGGTTGTATCTGAGGTTATCTGCATTGAAAAGAATACGACCCTTCTTCACTTCCGGCTCCAAGCTAATAATACGTTCATGCTTCTGTCCCTTGGAATGCACACTTTCCACGGGTGTATGTATCTTCGCCTTCCATAGCTCTTCTTCAAACTTTTGTTTCATGTAGCTCTGTGCCTGATTCACCTCAAATCCAAGCTTATCTACAGGGTAAAGCTTCAACTTCTCAATAGCGACTTGGAACAAATCATCCGGCAGCAATTTATAGATGTTCCCGTCAATCACATACATTTGCTTCGTCCTTCGGTGCTGGCCAATAATTGAAATAGCCGAATAGTCGTTTTTCTTCCCTGCTTTAATGGCTGGATCAATGTACATGGCTAGTTCCATTCCCTCAAACTCAGGCAACCTGTCCCAATACATGAGATTCTGAAATATGTATTCGTCTGTTGAACGCGGATCATTTTGTAACTCTTTATAAAAACTCTTTTCACCCATCGCTTGCTTCTTGCACATCAAATAATAGTAGTCCAAATACTCGCTCCACAGGATTTCTGTCCCCTCTAGCATTTCCTCCTCATTCGCCATAAAAAAAGACAAGGCCGTATTGATCCTGTCCTCATCCTGCAAATTATTATATTGTTGCTCCCACTCTGACCATAGATCATCTCGTTCTGAAAACTGAAGCACGGCTGCTTTACGAACACTTCGCACACCTGGGATTTTACCCTTGAGCAGATCGGCCATAATATCTTCTTCATTCAAAATGGTTCCACAGATCAGAATATTCGTATCCCTTGTGCCAATAGGCAAAATGACATCCGTAAACGTATTTTTAATCTGTTCTCGTTTGGCTTCGGATCGTGCGGTATCTTCCTTAAGCAAATCATCCATCAATACCAGTCTAGGACGATGATGCTTATAGTGAATACCTCTCAAACTACCATCAATCCCGCGAATCATAATGCAGGAGTCCAGTCCACCTTTACTCTTAAGCCATATTTTATTGTTGTTCCAGCGGCTCCCTTTACGAATCCCAAAATCCTCAATCAGCATCTGATTGGTTTCCAGCTCATCTTTGATCATATCGAGGAACGGCAATGCAATTTGCTCTGTGGCAGATATAATCAATGTAAACTGTGATTTATCATATAAAGTCGCATACAGCGGAAATAAAAAAGAACTGATCGTCGACTTTCCATGCTCCCTTGGGAGGCCGAAAGCCGTAATCAGTCCTGTATTTGCAAGCATATGTCTTAATTCCGTGAATAGCTCTTTGTGAAACTTGCCAAATGCTCGATCAAAATATTTAGGGAAATAGGCTAAAGCGAAAAATTCAATGTCCATCTCACCGATAAGCTTTCTTAGTTCGGAGAAGCTGAATGTCTCGACCAGTTGTTTCATTTTGGGCGGCTTGAAATGCTTCTCCATATACTGCTTAAGCAGCTCAGCTTGTCGTTGCTCTTCTTGCTTTATTGTTTCAATCGGTA